>CAOJFV010000011.1 GCA_948434985.1 uncultured Clostridium sp. | reverse complement strand
AATGGGGTGGAAGATGGGACTCGAACCCACGGTCTCCAGTGCCACAAACTGGCGCGTTAACCAACTACGCTACATCCACCATTCCTGCATTGTTACATTTTTTAACAACGCAGAATATATTTTACCTAAATTATATTATTTTGTCAATATTTTTTTATAGTTTTTATATTAAATTTTTATATTACTCTTTTGCAAGTATTATTAATCTTCCTTTACTATCATCTGTACAAGTTGATAAAGATATTTCTCTTGCACCATTTGTATCTCTTGTGATATATTCAGCATCTGTTTCTGTTGTCTTATATGTTTTATATATTGTATATTTTACTTTCTTTCCTGTATTGTCTGTTATGTATATAATATCTCCAACAGCTAATTGTTTGTTTTTCCCAAAGAAAGCACCATTTCTATAATTGTGCCCTACTATTGTTGTATTTCCTACTTTATTTAAACCTGGTCCATAATAATATGCAACTGCAACTTGTATTGACTTTGGAGTTACTTTATCCAAAATTGGATATTTTATACCTGTTTTTGGTATTTCTATTGTTCCTAATACATTATATCCTTTATATGTTGGAACTTTTATAGAATTTGAACCATTACTATTTGTATTAGTCTCTAACTCTCCCACTGGATCAATTATAGTTGAAACTGAATTATTTGATTCGTTATTAATTACGTTTTGATTTACAGTATTTTTTATTTGCTCCTCATATTGAGATATAAAATCTTCTGCATCTTTATCTATATAATATTTTCTATAAAAATCATATCCTAAAAATCCAATTAGTCCTAAAATAGCGATTATAACTATAATAAGTATAACTGTAAGTACATTACTATATTTACTATTAAACATACACATCTACCTCCATTTTCTCTCTTGTTTCATACTTATTTTTATTATACCACATTTTATTACTTTTTCCTACATTTTTTGTGTATTTTGTTTATATTTCTTACACAATTTTATCTCCAAATTTAGCACCTGCTAATAAATGAAAGTGTAAATGTCCTACTTCTTGGCCTGCATCTTTTCCGCAATTTACTATAACCCTATATCCACTTTCTTTTACACCTTGAGCTTCTGCTAATTTATTAATTACTGTATATATTTTTCCTATTAATAATTCGTCATCTTTTTCTAATTCTACCAAAGAAGGTATATGCTTTTTAGGTATTACTAATATATGAATTGGTGCTGCTGGGTTAATATCTTTAAATGCAATAATTTCATCATCCTCATATAATATTGTAGATGGTATTTCCTTTTTAATAATTTTACAAAATATACACTCTTCCATAATTAAATAATCTCCTTTGCTTTAAAGCGGGCACTAGGCCCGCTCCCTATATTTTACATTTTCTTATTTTTCTAAAATCGCTTTTATACGTCTTACTCCAGCTGAACTTGCTTCTTCTTTTTTAATTACAAATTTTCCAAGTTCACTTGTGTTTTTTACGTGAGGTCCTCCACATAATTCTTTAGATACATCGCCTATTGAATATACTGTTACGATATCTGGATATTTTTCAATAAACATACATTCTGCACCAGATTTTATAGCCTGTTCTTTTTTCATCTCTTCTACTGTTACTGGTAAAGCTTCATCAATCCACTTATTAACTAAATCTTCTACTTTTTCCTTTTCTTCATCTGTTAATTTATGGTCACAAGAAAAGTCAAAACGCATTCTTTCAGGTGTTATATTTGAACCTTTTTGATGTACATCTTTATTTACTACTACCTTTAAAGCAGCATTTAAAAGGTGTGTTGCTGTATGATAAGCTATTGTTTCTGGACTCTCTCCTGCAAGTCCTCCTTTAAACTTTTGCTCTGAACCCATTCTTGATTTTTCTTGATGTTCTTTATATAACTTTTTAAATTCTTCCATATCTAGTTCTAAGTCTTGTTCTTTTGCTAAGTCACTGGTTACTTCTGGTGGAAATCCGTAAGTATCATAAAGTTTAAAAACTGTTTGTCCGTCTATTTTTTGTATTCCTTCATTTTTTATTTTTGTAATAGCTTTCCCAAATTCTCTTTCTCCATGTTCTAATGTTTTTATAAATTTATCTTTTTCTTCTACTATTACTTGTTTTATCATTTCTTTATTTTTTACAAGTTCTGGGTACATTTCTTTTAAGTTTTCAATGTTTAATTCTATTAAGTTTGATAGCTCATCTAAATTAATTTGTAATTTATTTAAATGTCTTGTCATTCTACGAATTAGTCTTCTTAATACATATCCTCTATCAACATTGCTTGGTCTTCCGCCATCTGATATTATCATTATGCTTGAACGCATATGTTCTGCTACAATTCTTCTGCTTGTTATATCATCTACTTTAGCAAGTTCTAATAGTTTGTCCATTATAGGTTTAAATATTTCTGTATCATATGGTGTTTCTTTTCCTTGAAGAAGCATATTCATTCTTTCAAGTCCAAGACCTGTATCTACATTTCTTTGTTTTAGTTTAGAATATCCATCTTTGTTTTTATAGTATTCCATAAATACATTATTCCATATTTCAACATATTTACCACATCCACATGATGGATTACAATTTTCACTACAAGGTGCTTTTCCTGTATCATAAAACATTTCTGTATCTGGTCCACAAGGTCCTTCTTCACCAGCTATCCACCAGTTATCGTCTTTTCCAAAATAATAAATGTGGTCTTCTGGCATACCTGCTTCTTTCCAAATTCTAGCTGATTCCTCGTCACGTGGTGCATCTTCATCTCCTGAAAAAACTGTTACAGATAGTTTTTCTACTGGAATTCCTAATTCTTTAGTTAAAAATTCAAAACTCATTTTAATTGATTCTTCTTTAAAATAATCTCCCAAAGACCAGTTTCCAAGCATTTCAAAATATGTTAAATGACGATTGTCTCCAACTTCATCTATATCAACTGTTCTAACACATTTTTGATAATCTGTAAGGCGAGTTCCTTCTGGATGTTTTTCACCTAATAGATATGGTACAAGTGGTTGCATACCTGCTGTTGTAAACAATACTGATGGATCGTTTTCTGGTATTAATGGTGCACTTGGTATTACACTATGTCCATAACTTTCAAAAAATTTTAAGTATTTATTCCTTATATCAATTGCTCTCATATATATATATTCCCTCTCACTTTTTTAATTTATGCACTAAATTATATTACAGTATAACAAAAAAAGCAAGTAAAATTCTTGCTTTTTTTCAGTTCTATATTTCCATTTGACTGCTTAAGAAACCTGCTGCTGATTGAACTACTTTTAGTTCTGATTCTCCCATTTTGGTATTTGCATCTTTTGATAATAATATAACACTTCCTATTACGTCTCCTCCGTGAAACAATGGGATATACTACTTGTGAATTAAATTTTCTTTCTTTATTATCATTTTTAGTTATAGGAATAGAAATCTCGTTGTTTTCTTTGCTAGTATAAACCTCTTTATCTTCTAACAATTGTTCTAATTCTTGGCTTAGGTCTTGTTCTAAAAATTCTTTTTTAGAACCTCCTGACACTGCAATTACTGTATCTTTATCAGTTATGCAGGCAATATGTCCTGTTGTTTTTGATAAAGTTTCTGCATATCCTGTTGCAAACTCAGAAAGTTCTCCAATTGGAGAATACTTCTTTAAAATAACTTCTCCTTCTTTATCAGTAAATATCTCTAAAGGATCTCCTTCTTTTATTCTCAAAGTTTTTCTTATTTCTTTTGGTATAACAATTCTACCTAAATCATCAATTCTTCTAACTACACCTGTTGCTTTCAAAATTTTCCCTCCTTTTAAATCTAAGTTTAGATTTAGTATTTGTTTTGGAAAATTTTTTATTCATATTTTTGACATTTTTTTGAATTTATGTAGTTTTCTATAATTATAAACTAAAATATATTTAATATCTTACAATATCAACATATATTCTAGATTTACTTAATCAACTAATTATATTGTCCTAATATATATTCTAACTCCTTAGAAAATTCTCTAAGCATTACAATTTTAATTGTAGCTTCTTTATTTTTTGTATAATCATCTATTAGTTGTTTTAATCCCCTTATATTATTCATTTCAGGCTCAATTTCATTTTTGTGTAACCTAACTCTATTTACTAATTTTTCCTTTATAGTTACTATGTCTTCATTACTTGCACAAGATATTCTTTGGAATGTTTGGAATATATCATAATATTTAAATATTGGAACATTCATACATTCTTTATCAAATCTTTCATAAAATACTTCCATACGCATTGGAATACATTTAAATATTTCTTCTGCTTTTTCAATATACATTCTATCTTTTAATTGTACATTTAATTTATGAAAATGTTTTAATATTTCCTCTATATCTTCATTTGCTTCTCCAACTGAAATTTTCGCTAATTCCTCTTCTACATTTTCACAATATGAAGATGTAAGTGATGCTATATTCATACCATTAAGAAATATACTTTTTACTGTTCTCATATCATATTCTATTAAATCTTTTTTTACAAAATAGCTAAAGTATGCAAATAATTTCACTATATCAATTAATCTTATTTTACCATTTTTTACATCTTCAATTATTTCATCTATTACACCTTGGAATTGGTCGTCATTAATTTTCCAATATTCTTCTGTAAGCAGCCTTTTATATCCTGGAAGCTTATCAGTATCAACTGTATTTATAATTACCTCCATATTGTCTTTGAATACCTTCATATCAAAAATTCTTGTACGTACATATATTTCAATAAATTTGAAAAATCTATATTCTGCTTTAAAGTTGTAATAATAATTATTATCAAATTCTTTTATATAAAATTGTCTGTTATCCATTAATAAAACTCTTGAAGATACTAAAATCGACTTATATTCTTCGTTGTCTTTAATATTTATAAACTTATCCTTTGTTACTTTTCCAGCCTTAATTTCAAATGACACAGCGATTGTAAATATAAGCATTGTTTGTAGTACTCTATTGTTTGTATTTGGATAATGTTTACTTACCATTTCAAAAACTTTTCTAAAGTCGTTTAGCGCATGTTTTAAAATTCTTAAGTTTCTTGTTCCACTTTTATTAAATGTTGAAATTATTAGTCCTGTATTTTCTCTTAAAAACCTTATTAGTTCTTCATTTGTTTCATATCGCATTAATAGTCCATTAATTATATAATTAAATTCTGGTGCATATTCAAATGTTTCTCCTATTAATTTTTCTTTTATTCTTTCATAATCATTTGCTTTATCAAATACAGTTTCTATTGTATCTTGAATTTTCTCTACCATTGGTTTATCAGTAGTTTTAGATAGGTCTCCTTCTTTATCTAAAAGATATGTTGCAATAAAAGTTTTCATTTCAAGGTTACTACTTTTTAGTTTTGTAGATAATTCTTTTTCATTACATATAATTATTGTTTTTATATGGTCATGCTCTACGAAGTTATTTATATATCCTAAGATATCAATAACATCTACATTGGCTCTTTCAAGGTCATCAAAGCATAATACCTTATCATCTGTTGAAAAGAAGTCTGAATAATCTACTCTATCTCCATTTTGTGTAACACCAAAGAAGTTTGCCATATCCAGTCCTGTTTTTGCATATTCTGGTATTGTTGTTTGATTATTTGCTTGCATATATTTTTTTAAGTTTTTATCCATTAACTGTGTTGTTTCAATAAATATTTTTTTACTTATTTCTTCTAGGTTTGATATACCATATAATGACATATAAATTGTAGTATATTGTTTTCCATTTAATTGCATAGATTCTATTTTATTTCTAATTCTATGATTCCAAAAATAGGTTTTACCACTTCCCCATTCACCATTAATCATAACCGCATAATCTGTATAATCATTTCTTATATAATCTAATATACTTTCAACTAAATCTTCCATAATCTACTCCTTTATTTTTAATCTTTTGCAAATGTTAGTACCGAAACCTCATATGCTCTAGCTTCTTTTAAAACTTTTGCACATTCTTCTAATGTACTTCCCGTTGTATAAATATCATCAAATAACAAAACTTTTTTATTTATAATAGTCTCACTATTTTTTAGTTCATATGCACCTTTTAAATTAATTTTTCTTTGTTCTTTATTTAAGCTACTTTGAGGCTTACTATTCTTTATCTTATATAAAATATTTGTACAAACTCTAATATCCTTATCTAATTTTGCACATTCTTTTATAATAAGTTCACTTTGATTATATCCTCTTTGTTTCATTCTTTTTTTACTTATTGGAACTGGGATAATTATATCATACTTTTTTAAAAATCCGCATATTTTTTTATCTTTTATTATGAAATTTGCAAATGCTTTATATCGATAATTTTGTTCTCCAAATTTGTATTTTATAAAACTTTCTCTTACTAAATCTTCGTATTTAAATATATACATTTCATCTGTAAAACTTTTTGTGAGATAAATGTGTTTTTTACATTGTTTTATTTCATTTAACTTTTTTATGCATTTAGGACATATATCATATTTGCTTATATTTCCACAAATTCCACAAGCATTAGGATAAAATATGTTTACTATAACATTAATAAAGTGCATTGTAACACCCTTTCTACTTTATTTAATTTTTAGGATTGTTTAGTAGAGATACTCTACTTTAAAGATTTAAAATTGTTATATTTTTCTTCTAAATATTTAAAATTACAACATCTGTTTTTTAAACTCATATTTGCCTGATTGAATATAATTAAGTTATATAGCTTATTTGCTTTATTTAATATATAAGCTTTATTTGCATTGCACCATATGTATTGATATTTTAAAATTAAACCATATTTTTTGTTTTGTTTAATTTCTTGATTTATATCTATTTTTTCACAACATAATAACGGAACTGGTATCATATTGTTTAGGTTGATTATTCCATCTCTTCCATTATTTATTTTTATAAAGTCTATATTGTTTTTCATTAACTTGTGTTTTTCTTTAGGTGAACTCATAGGAGCAAAATAATTAATATTATTTATTTCTAACACTATCCCTATATATGGTCTCCTTCTTTTTGATTCAAAATTTTTCATTACTTTATTATTTTCTTCATATATGTACTTTGAATATTCTTCACTAATTCTGTATAAATATAAATTTTCCATTCTTTCTCCTTTCTTATAAACATAATAAGGAATTAGTGTTAACACTAATTCCTAACTTTTTCATTCTCCGTTTCTTGTTTGGTGGAGTTAAAACCGCTTTTTCATTCTCCGTTTCTTGTTTGGTGGAGTTAAAACCGCTTTTTCTAACATTTAGTTAGCTCTATTAGTATATTCATTATACAATAATTTTATTAATAAATCAATAATTTGAGGTTATATTTTTCAACTTATACACAAGCCCTGTATTTCTTTTTTTAGTGTCTGTATTTTGTATCATATAGTTTAATACTTTATCTCCACTTATTATTATAAGCAGTTTTTTAGCTCTTGTTATTCCTGTGTAAAGTAAATTCCTTGTAAGTAGCATTGGAGCTGCTTGTGGTAAAGCTATTATTACTACATCAAATTCACTTCCGTTGTGCTTTATGTATTGTTATTGCATATGCATGCTCTATTTGGTCTAAGTCTTGGAATGCATACCATGCAACCTTGTTATCATCAAATCTAATTTTTACTTGTTTTTCAAAATTATCTATTTTTTCGATTGTTCCTAATTCTCCATTAAATACTCCGCTTCCATTTTCATACTCTGGTTCAAATCTTTCCCAGTATATATCGTAGTTATTTCTTATTTGCATTATCTTATCTTGTTCACGGAATGTAACACCCATACTGTTTTTTTCTTGTTTAAAATCTGATTCTGGATTCAATTCTTTTTGTAATGCTTTATTTAATTCTTTTGTTCCTAACAATCCTTTTTTTGTAGGAGATAGAACTTGAATATTATCAAAGAAGTTATAATCTCCAAAATTCGAAAGTCTTTCTTTGCATAGTGATAAGACCTGATATAACATACCATCTGCCAACGGTTCTTTAATATAAAAGAAGTCTTCTTTTGCATTATGTTCTTTTGCTTCCTCAGGTGTTATAAAAGGTTCCCCATTATTTACTCTATGTGCATTTAATATTATTTTACTTTTTGCAGCTTGTCTAAATATTTTATCTAGATGAACTGTTTTTACTGTATCAGATTCTATTAGGTCTAACAAAATACTTCCAGGTCCTACTGATGCAAGTTGGTCCGCATCTCCTACCAACACCAATTTTGTTCCTTTATACACTGCTTTTAAAAGGTAGTTCATTAAAAATAAATCTACCATAGACATTTCATCTACAATTATTACATCTGCATCTATTGGTGCAACTTCGTAATCTGTACTTTCTATACTACCTTCCTCTTCTATTTTTCCTATTTCAAGTAAACGGTGTAATGTTTTTGCTTCTTTATTAGTTGCCTCAGTCATTCTTTTAGCGGCTCTTCCTGTTGGTGCACAAAGTACTACTTTTTTCCCTTTAGTTTCATATAAATCTATTATACTTTTTATAATTGTAGTTTTACCAGTTCCAGGTCCTCCTGTTATAATGCATACATTGTTTTCATTTACAGTTTCAAGAGCTTCTTTTTGTTTGTCTGATAAAACTATATCTTCATCTTTTTCTATTAGTTTTAATTCTTTTTTAAAGTTCTTTATTTCTTTTACATTTTCTGTGTTGTTTAAAGATATTATTTTTTCTGCAATGTTTGTTTCTGCTTTATAAAAGGCCTGTAAGTATATAAGTTCTGTATCTTCATCCTGCTTTTCTACTATAACTTCATTTTCCATTTTTAAATCTATTAAACAATCTTCAATAAACTCACTTGAAACTCCAAGTAATTCTTTTACAAATGTTATTAAGTTTTCCTTTTTTACACAAGTATGACCATTATAGCCTACTCTTATTAGACTATATTTTATTCCGCTTTTTATTCTTTTTGTGTTATCTGCTGCAATCCCTATATCAAGTGCCATTTTATCTATTTGTTTAAAATCCACCCCTCTTGCAATGTCAATTAATATATATGGATTTTCTTCTATTTTTTCTATTGCGTTCGCACCTAGTAATTTATACACTTTTTTAGCATTAGCTGGTCCTATACCAAACTTTTCTAAAAATCCAACTATTTGCCATAGTTCCCAATTCTCATTAAAACTTTGTGACATTTCTAACGCTTTTGGTTTAGTAATTCCTTTAATACTAGCTAATTTTTCAGGTTCATATTTAAATACATATATAGTATCTTCTCCAAATGTATCTACTATCTTTTTAGCAGTAGAAGGTCCTATTCCTTTTATTGTACCATTTGCAAGATAATTTTTTAGTGATTCTAAATTTTGTGGCATCATTTTTTCAAATGTATCTATTTTAAATTGTCTACCATAGTCTTGGTGTGTAACAAATTTTCCTACGAGCTTTAGAGTATCTCCTGCATTAATAAAAGGAAGATACCCTACAATTGTTAATTCTTCTTCATCTGTTTCAAATGTTCCGAACAGTATAACTATTTATTTCATTTTGATATATTATTTCTCCGTAATACTCCTTGTATTTCCACTAACTTTCTCCATCTCTTTAAATTACTCGTATATTAATATATCATAAGAAAAAAAATAGTACAATTGTTTTTGTACTATTTTTTAATGTTTAATCTATTAACTTTACAACTAGTATTATTTATTAAGAAAAAGTGTATATATATTATTTTAGAAATGAAAGATTTAAGTCATATGGGGACCGCCGAGGGCTGTTAAGGCTTTGCCTGTTACAGCACCAGTGGGAAGCTTATAATCTGGAATGTATAAAATAATATATATACACTTTTCCAATATAATAGAACAGTAACTATTTTTTTCTTTAATCATCATATTTATCAGCTTCATCAAATACGATTTCCTCAGATGCATCTTCTACTGGTTCTTCGTATTCGTACTCAAATGTTATATTTCTAGGTTCTCTTGGTTTTCTTGGAATTGTTTTTTGTACAACGTGTTCATACTCTTCTTTTACTCGTTGTTTCAGTTCTTGTTGTGTTTTTTGTTTTTCTCTCTCTTGCTCTTTCTTTTGTCTTATTTCCTCTTGTCTCGTTTTATTTTTTTCTTCTTTTCTATTTTGCATTGATTTGTTTATTAGATTATTTGCCTTTTCTACTAAGTCTGGCATATAATCTAATAATTTGTCTAAACAAGAGTCATGGTCTACTGGTAATAGTTTTACTCCACTTGGTTGAACTATTAAAAATGCTACTGGCATAATGTTTACACCTGCTCCTGCTCCACCACCAAATGGTAGTCTGTATTGAATAGCCTCCTCTTTATCCTTTTTGGTATATTCATCTATTGTTTCTCCTCTAAATTCACTTCCTCCTGCTGCAAAACCAAAGCATACTTTTGAAATAGGTATAATTACTATATTATTTGATGTTTCAATTGGATCTCCTATAATTGTATTTACATCTATCATATCTTGTATACTATTCATAGCTGTAATCATAAGACCTTCTATTGGATGTTCGCTCATATTTTTCCACTCTCCTTTTCTTTACTAAAAGATATATTACCAAAATAATATGTACCATTTTTACCTTAATTATACAATTTAGATTTAAATTTATTAGATTTTTATTTTGATATATAGGGTAAATTTCATAGTTATATTTTTCTTTGTCATATTTTTTTATTACTTTTGCAAGTACAATACCAATGGTACTTGCAAGAATTGTAATTATTGCAGAAGTTAAAATTACATCTATAGTTCCTATTTCTGCTTTAAAATTTAATTTATCAAATCTAACTTGCAGTTTACTTATAAGTTCTTTTACCTCTTTTGTAGATGGCATATCTGTTTTTACTTGTTTAAAATCAATATCCTTCATTTTTTGTTTGACATTTAATTTATTTACTAGCTGTTTATCTATTTTTATTGAAAATATCTTTAGTTTATTTAAAAAAAGTAGCTCAAAAAACACTTTATAATCAATATGAAGTTTTCCACATTCATTATAATTTGATGCTTTAAATTTCTCTATTCTAACTGATATTGTTGATAAAATGATTACTGTAGCTGTTAATAGCAAAAATAAGCAAATAAAAAAAACTAATACCATAAAAACACCTTCTTTATAGTATTAGTTTTTCCATTTTTTTCTTGTTTATACAATTAATTCTAACTCAAAATAGAACTCTACTCCATTTTCTTTATTTACTACTCCATACTCCTTTTTATAATTATTCATAATAGCTTTTACTAAAGATAAACCTATTCCAGTTCCTCCATCTTCTCTATTTCTAGATTCATCTATCTTGTAAAATCTATTCCAAATTCTATTTATTTTTTCTTCTTCTATATTTTCTCCTGTATTAAATACAGAAATTCTTACTGTGTTTTTTTCAATATCTGCTTTTGTCTCTATTTTTATTATTTTTTTACTATGAACCTCTTTTACATTTTTTATAGCATTAGTTAAATAATTTGTTATTACTTGTTCAATATAGAAAGGATCTGCATTAACAAATACTTGATTATCTTCATCGCATTCTACTTCTATATTGTTTTCATCTAGCATCACACTAGATTTTCTTACTACTTCTTGTATTAATTCGCAAATATCAAATTTATCATTATTAAACTCCCTTTTTCCATATTCTAATTTCATTAGTTCTAGTAGTTGTTTTACTAAAGTATCCATTTTATTTGCTTCGTCTAAAATAACACTTGCATAGAATTTTCTATTTTCTTCATCTGTATTTACATTTTCAATTAATCCTTCTGAATATCCTTGTATTAAAGCTATTGGAGTTTTTAGTTCATGTGATACATCCGAAATAAATTGTTTTCTCATTTCGTCTATTTTAGACTTTTCTTCTATATCTTTTTCAAGTTCCACATTTGTTTCACGTAATCTATTTATAGTCTTTTCTAGTTTATCACTCATTGTGTTTATACTTTTTCCTAAGTTGTTAATTTCATCATCAGCATCTGTTATTCTGTACTTATGGCTAAAATCTAATTTTGCCATTTTATTTGCTATATCATTTAATTCTAGAATTGGCTTTGTAAATCTTCTAGAAATAAATGATACTACAAATCCACCTATAATTATAGTAAATCCACCTATTAAGTATAAGAATTTATTTGATATTTTAACGCTTTCATGAATAGATGCTACTGGCATTCTTATATATAAAATATATCCATTATCTAGAGTCGCACTAAATAATATAAATGTTAGGCCATTTCCGAGAGTCTTCTACTCTTCTTATTAGAATTTTATCGTCTTTATACACAATATGTTTATCATTTCCTTTTAAGTTTGTAAGAGCACTCATATTGTTTAGAGTTGATATAAAGTCCTTATCGGTTGAATATATACTTATATTTCTGTTTGTTTTAATTAATATATCAAAGTTATTATTTATTGCTGCTTTTTCAAGCTCTAGTTCTATATTTATATTGCTATCTTCGTTTTTATAATAATTATTTATTCTATTATATACTGATATTAAGTTTTTTTGCTTTGAATATAAGTAAAACGTTTCTAGTACAAAGTTATTTGTTACAATTAAAAAGGCTATTATTATTATAACAACAATACAAAGTGTTAAAAAAAGCTTTACTCTAATTGATTTGAATTTATTTTTTAAATTTTCCATTGTTTATTTGCTCCTATTTTACCTCAAACTTGTAACCTACGCCTCTCATTGTTTCTATGTATTTTCCTTTTTTACCTAATTTATGTCTTATTTTTTTAATATGACTATCAATTGTTCTTGAATCTCCGTAATAATCATAATTCCATACATTGTTTAATATTTTATCTCTAGATAATGCAATTCCTTCATTGTCTAGTAGATATTTTAGTAGTTCATATTCTCTTAAACTCATTTCTATATTTTTTCCATCTACTTTTACAGTTCTTCCATCAGCATCAATAGTTATTCCGCCATAATCTTTTATGTCTAACTCATTTTCTCTTGTTCTTTTTAAAATTGCTTCTACTCTTGCTACAAGTATTTTAGGGCTAAATGGCTTTGATATGTATTCGTCTACCCCTAGTTCAAATCCAAACAATTCATCTTGTTCTTCTCCACGTGCTGTAAGCATTATTATTGGAACTTTAGATGTCTGTCTAATTTGTCTAAGTACAGACCATCCATCAAGTTTTGGCATCATAACATCTAATAAAATTAATCCTATTTTATTCTTATTTTCTTCAAAAATTTCTAATGCTTTTTCTCCATCTTCTGCTTCAATAACACTAAATTCTTTTTGCTTTAAAAAGTCACTAATTAATTTTCTCATTCTTGTTTCATCATCAACAACAAGTACTGTTACATTATTCATTACCTACTCAACTCCCACTAATTTCTTATTTATTATATTTATCTTTTGTGTCTATATTGTGACTATAATAATAATTTATTGTTTACTTAAATATAATTTATCTCTTTATATAAATTGACTTTTATATGTTTTTTTGTTATCATTATGTAAATATCAGTATAAGACACCTTTGAAAAGGTAAATTTTCGGAGGTGCAAGCCTCCAAACAATTGTAAAGGAGGATATACTATGGTTGAATTGTTAAAAAGAACGGGAACTGAAGTGGAATCAATTTCTCCAAACCCAAAAGATATGCTTGCGGAAACTGACAATGTATGTAAATATCCAAGTATTGAAGAAATCTTGGATGCTATAGAAAAAGCCAATGGTAAGAGGTATGCTTATTTTCCTAACTCCCGGCTTTCTAGAGCAACATACGTAGAACTTCGCAAAAAGTATTGGGTTACATTTTATGATAATTCTTTTCAAGTCGAATGGTAAGTTCTTCCCTGTGTCACATACAATGACACAGGGTCTTTTTATAACAACTCATCAATTTTTTCTCTAATATTTTGCAATAACACTATATATTCTTCTTTTATGTTCTTATATACTTTTCTTGATTCCTCTTCATCATACAAATGTGCTAGCGAGTTTCTATTCTTTGTTCTAATCTACTCATTATAAATCAATCTCACTTTCTACTCTTTTATAACCCTTTCACTTCCAACTAATTCTTCAAATTCTTTTAGAATACTATCTGTTATATAAATTCCTCCACAAGGCTTTATTTCCTCATTTTCTTTTACACTTATGCTTGTGTTGTTTTTATCCCCTGAAAAGAATTTTATTGCTCCTCTTAGTTTTTTCTTTGTTTCTTCTTCTAGGTTTGTTATATCTATTACCAGTGAATTTGACTTGTGTTCTCCAAATTCTAAAATTTTATTTGCTACTATTTTTGTGTCTTCATCTTCTCTTATACTTAGACATCCTTCTATCAATACAATTTTATCATTTAAAAGTATATTTGATGCATCCATATAGGTACTTTCAAACACTATTATTTCTGCTTGTCCGTATAAATCTTCTATCGTTACAAATGCCATTATTTTGTTGTTCTTAGTGTATTTTTTCTTTACACTACTAATAATTCCTGCAATTTTTACCATTTGTCCATCTTTATAACCTTCAACTACATCTTGAGTTTCTTCTCCATCTTCTATTTGTTGTTTTCTCATTTTCAATGTGTTTATATTCGTACTTTGTTCTAGCTGTTCACGAATTCCATCTAATGGATGACCTGATATATATAATCCTAACATTTCTTTTTCCATTGATAATAATTCTTTTTTTGTATATTCTTTTAATGTTGTAAAACTATATTTCATATCGTTTGTTTTTTCATCTTCTGGGTTTAAGTCAAACATAGTTACTTGCCCTTTTAACATTTTCCTTGATGAGTCACTTATTGTATCTATTATATTTTCAAAAGATGCCATTAAAGTACTTCTTGTTTCAGGAAATTCGTCAAATGCTCCTGCTTTAATTAAGCTTTCTATACATTTTTTATTCACCGCTTCATTTTGCATTCTTTCACAAAAATCTGTAAAGCTTTTAAATTCTCCATTTTTTGTTCTTTCGGCAACTATTGCATCTACCGCAGCTATTCCTACATTTTTAATACTTCCAAGTCCAAATCTTATTTTTCTATGATCAACAGTAAATTTTGTAAAACTTTTATTAATGTCTGGTTTTAAAATGTCTATATTTAATCTTTTACATTCATCTATATATGCTGGCACTTTATCTAAATTTCCTAAAAAACTGTTTAGGGTTGCTGCCATAAATTCTTCTGGATAGTATGCTTTTAAATATGCTGTCCTGTATGATACTACTGCATATGCTGCTGCATGTGATTTATTGAAAGCATATTTTGCAAATTCAGCCATTTCATCAAATATCTTATTTGCTGAAACCTCATCTATTCCATTTCTTATACAGCCTGGTATTTCGACATTTCCCTGTTCATCTAATTTACCATGAATAAAATATTCTCTTTCTTTTGCCATTACATCTAGCTTTTTCTTACCCATTGCACGTCTTACAAGATCTGCACGTCCTAATGAATATCCAGCCAAATCCCTTACTATTTGCATAACCTGTTCTTGGTATACCATACAACCATATGTTACGTTTAATATTGGCTCTAATGATGGATGAGTATATTCTGTGTTCTCTGGATTTAATTTATTTTTAATATATCTTGGAATTTGATCCATTGGACCTGGTCTATATAAAGAAACTCCCGCTATTATATCTTCTAAGCTATCTGGTTTTAGTTCCTTCATAAAGTTTGTCATTCCTTGGCTTTCAAATTGGAATATTCCTACGCTTTCTCCGTTTGCCCATAATTTATATACTTTTTTGTCATTCATACCTTCATCAAATTTCACATCTATACCACGGTGAAGTTTAACTAAGTCAATCGCATCTTGTATAACTGTTAAAGTACGTAATCCTAAGAAATCCATTTTTAATAGCCCTAATTCTTCTAGGGTAGTCATTATGTATTGTGTAGATATTGCTCCATCTTTCATATTAACATACAAAGGAACATAGTCTACTACGGGATCTTTTGTAATAACTATACCACAGGCATGAGTAGACGCCTGTCTTGGCATTCCTTCTAACGCCATTGCAATATCTAGTAAGTTTTTAGTTTCAGGATTTGTCTCATAGATTTCATTTAATTCTCTGTTTTGTTCTAATGCTTTCTTTATTGTTATATGTAATTCATTTGGTATCATTTTTGCTAACTTATCTGCTTCTGCATATGGTACATCTAACACCCTTGCAACATCTCTTATTACCATTCTAGCAGACATTGTACCAAAGGTTATAATTTGTGATACATGGTCATGTCCATATTTTCTACATACGTAATCAATAACATCTTGTCTTCTTTCATAGCAAAAGTCTACGTCAAAATCTGGCATACTAACTCTTTCAGGATTTAAGAATCTCTCAAAAAGTAAATTGTATTTTATTGGATCTATGTCTGTAATTCCAATTGCATATGCAAGTATTGAACCTGCTCCAGAACCACGTCCTGGTCCTACTGGAATCCCATTAGATTTTGCATAATGAATGTAGTCCCATACTATTAGATAATAGTCTACATATCCCATTTTGTTAATTACACTTAATTCATATTCTGCTCTTTTTAATATTTCTTCCCCTGGATTTTCTCCATATCTTTCTTTTATTCCTTGTTCACATAGTTTTTTTAGATAATCATAATGAGTTTCAAACTCTTCTGGTACATCATAATTTGGAAGTATTGTGTGTCCAAATTCGAATTCCACATTACACTTATCAGCTATTTTTACAGTATTTTCTATTGCTTCTGGAACATTTGAAAAATAGTCACACATTTCTTCACTAGATTTTATATATAATTCCTCTGTCTCAAACCTCATTCTGTCTTCATCTTTCATCTTTTTACCAGTTTGAATACATAGTAATACTTCGTGATTATATGCATCTTCTCTTCTTAAATAATGTGCATCATTTGTTGCAACTAGTGGTATGTTTAATTCTTTTGAAAGTTCTATTAATTTTTGATTCGCTAATGCTTGTTCTCTTATTCCATTATTTTGTATTTCTAGGTAATAATCCTCTCCAAATACATTTTTAAACCATAGTACCACTTCTTTAGCCTTTTCTAAATCATCTTTTAAAATAGCTTGGTTTACTTCTCCTGCAAGGCATGCACTACAGCAAATTAATCCTTCATGATATTTTTCTAGTATTTCTTTATCTATACGAGGTTTATAATAAAATCCATCTGTAAATCCCATAGATACTAATTTAGTTAAATTTTTATATCCCTCATTATTTTTAGCAAGTAATATTAAGTGATTATTATAATCTAGTCCCGCTTCTTTATCAAACCTTGTTCTGTTTGCTACATATACTTCACAGCCAATTATAGGTTTTATTCCTTCTTTTTTACAAGCTTTATAAAAATCTATAACGCCATACATTACACCATGGTCAGTAAGAGCAATAGCATCCATCCCTAGTTCTTTTGCTCTTATAGGTATATCTTTTATTCTATTTGCCCCGTCTAAAAGGCTATATTCACTATGTATGTGTAAATGAACAAAGTTTGACATATCTTTTTCCTTCTTTATTTATTTAGGTTTTATACGGTTACCTATAAACCTTTATCAAGTATTATTATCTAAAATCTTCCTACAGCTTCATTCATAACTTTTGCAATAAATAGTACCGAACCAATTCCTGCCACAAATAAAAAAGCATACGAAAAAATTACTGCACCATATATAGAAATTCCTAATATATATCCAATAAATCTAATTAAAGTTCTATGAACCCCTTTTAGTCCTTCTTCTAATGTCTGGGTTCTAATTTGCATTAAAACTTCACTTGGCACTTCATAGATTTCAGATACTTTATACATTACATCTAAATTTGGAAATTCTAAATCGTGTTCCCATTTTTTTATGGTTTTAATTGTTACATTTGGCATATTAATCTTTTCTACTAATTCTTCAATGGTGTATCCCTTTTTTTCTCTTAAATCATATAAATATGCTCCAAAATCTTTTTCTAATAATGTCTCTTTTATTTTTCTCATAATTTAATCCCTTATTTTATAATATTTTTATTAATTCTCCTACTATTTTTGCTGGATTTTCTGGTATATTTATTATTTCAAATTTAGAAACCTTATCTCCAAATGTAATTTCACATATATCTCCTACTTTTACATCATAACTAGGTTTAACTATTTTTCCATTAACACAGACTCTACCTTTATCTGCAACTTCATTTGCAATAGTTCTTCTTTTAATTACTCTTGCAACTTTTAAAAATTTATCTAATCTCATAGCTTGTCTCCTTTTTACACCATAATTTATATCACATTTTTGGTTAATAGTAAATAGATAAGAAACAAAAAGGAGACTCTAGTCTCCTTATATTATCTACATCTTCTACAATTACAACAGCAATTATTATTTGTAGTATTATTACTTTTTATTCCTCCATTGTTACTTATAAAATTATATGCGTTATCATATCCGTTGTTGTATCCTCTATTATACCCATTGTTAAAGGCATTCGCATTACTATTTCTACAAGTAACTCTACAAGTACATCCATTCTCACTTGATAGATTAACTGTTTCTTCATTAGCTAAAGCTAACACATTATTGCTTGTTGTATTTTCATTTCTTCTACAAGAATTATTATCTTCTCTGTTATTGCAAGTACAGTTCCAATTTCTAGAAAAACAACAAATTATTTTTACAATAGCTGCTGTTATATAAGCTAAAAATGTATATACAATTACTGCAATTAAAAATGTAGCATTAAAGACAGCAAAAGCTACAATTAAATATATTGCAAAAAAGATTGCTGCTACTAAAATTGGGCTTTTTATTAATTTTTGTAAAACAACTGCTAATATAATAGTAGCAAGTGGTAATGCAAAAAATATAAGTAAAATATTCATAATATTCTCCTTTCTTTAGCATTATTTTTACTATATATTATGAATACTTTATTATTTTTGTTACTTATTTATAAATTAGCTACAATTCTAAAATTGCTCAACTATATATCTTTTGTTACTTATATTCTACTTTCACTAAGTATAAGCCTTGAGGCGGTAAAGTTTTTCCTGCTAAAGCTCTATCACCTTTATTTATAATATTAGGTATTTCTTCTTGTTTTATTTTACCAAGTCCTACTTCTACTAATGTTCCAGATATTATTCTTACCATATTATATAAAAAACCATTTCCAGTTAACTCTATTATTATTTTATCTTGTTCTTGTGTTATTTCAGCATTATATATAGTTCTTACACTACTTTTACTACTTGTTCCACTTGACTTAAATGCTTTAAAATCGTGTTCTCCCTCAAAATGTTTTATTGCTTTTTTCATTTCCTCTACATTTAGTTCTTGTGGAATATGATGTTCTAAATTCCTATAAATCGCTGTACCATATTCAGAATTATTTATTATATATCTATATGTTTTTTGTTTACAACAATATCTTGAGTGGAAATTTTCGTCTACTTCTTCTGCTTTTTTTATTACAATACTTTTCTTTATTACAGAATTTATAGCTACCCCAAATTTTTCTATTGGAATATTAGAATTTGTTTTAAAATTAGCAACTTGTCCGTAAAGCATGAACACCTGCATCAGTTCTACCGAGAAGCATTTAAGTTCACTTCTTCTTTTGTTAATTCTTTAATTGCTTTTTCAATAGTTCCTTGAATATTTAATTTATTTGGCTGTTTTTGCCAACCGTTAAAGTCTTTTCCATCATATTCTATTGTAAGCTTAATATTTCGCATAGTTCTCTCCTACTTTTTATTTTATATAAAATTTTATCATAGAAACAATACTTTTACAACTATTAAGTTTCAGTCTACCTTCTAAATTAGTACAAATAGTATTGATTTTATTATTATTTTATAGTTTAATATATATAGCTTATATTAGAGGTGGTGGAATAATGTCTATAAAATTAGTAGCTAGTGACTTAGATGGTACTTTAGTTGATCATAACAATTTTATACCTGCTAAAAATTTAGATGCTATACAATCAATGCACAATAAACATATTGATTTTGCAATATGTACAGGTAAGACTTATTCTATCACGAAAGATATTTGTTCAAAATGTAATGCTTCTTATGGAATTTTTGGAAACGGTACCTTAATTATAGATCTAAATACTGGTAAAGAAATATATAAAAATCTTGTAAGTATTGAGAATTTTAATTCTTGCTATGAAATTGCAAAAGAACATAATTTACATATCCATATCTATACTGATAATGAAGTTATTACAGAAGCTCTTATGTATATGGATTTAAGAAATTATATTTTAAATGGTAGTAAAAATACAGAAAATCTTCATTTTAGAATAGTATCTGATATAAAAGAATATGTTAATAGTCACAATTCTCAAATATTTAAGCTTGTTATTTCTAGTGATAATTCTCTTGATACGGTAAAAGATATTATTATGAAAGATATTTCATTGAGTATTAATCATATAAAAAAGAGAAATCAATATAAAGATATGATAATAAATAAGGAATACGAATACTTGGATATCACTCCTAAAAATATTGGTAAAGGTTATGCATTAAATTACCTAAGTAATTTTCTTAATGTTGATACAAATGATATTATGGCTATTGGAGACAATGTAAACGATATAGATATGCTTAAAAATTGTGGAATTGGTGTTACTCTTTCAGATGCTTATGATGAAATAAAAAAAGTTGCTACATATACCACTACAAATACAGTAGAAAATAGTGGATTTGCTGAGGCTGTATACAAATTTATAACATAATTTATTGATTTTCTCTACAAAAATTACCCTAACTTATTAATTACTCTAATAAGTTAGGGATTTATTACATTTTAATTCCTATATTAAAAATCTATTTTACAATTTGTTGCATACAATCATATATTAGATTAACCCATTTTGAAGATTTTGGGCAAAACATTTTTTGTACATCTTCTAATGTTTTTCCTGAATAGTACATACCACCTTCGCTAAAATATTTAGTGTGTAACAATTTTGCTGCTGCTTCTAATCCTTCTTTAGTTGTAGTATATTTTATTAATCTTCCTTTTGACATCATACTTATATAGTTACAGTTATTTCTATGCCTTTCTGATATATCCCATCCTGCTTCTCCCGCAATTAAGCCACAAAAAAATATTTCATTTAATTCATATTTTTGGCATAAGTCATAAATAATATCACTATTTTCATAAAAAAATCTTGATGTATCAAATTTTAAATTTTTCATTAACTTTTTAAAATCTTCTTTTGATATTCCTGTAGATATTGTTAAATCCATATCTTTTGATATTTGTATTTCTTCTATTGATCTATAATTTTTACTTTCTTCTAATTTTTCCTCCACTACATCTTCACTAATATTATCTATTTCTGTTATTTGTTTAATAGTACTTTCTCGATAATTTCCACTTCTACTTGTTGCTACTATTTTTCTAGTATCATTTTTTTCTTCTAAACCTACATTTCGTGTTTCTGTTTTGATATTATTATTCTTACTAATAATAAATAATTGTGTGCTTGCAGCTACTATAAAAAGTACACTTAGGGTTACCACTATCTGTCCAATTTTCAGCCCACTTTTATTATTTTTCATTTATATTCAACATCCTTTCATTGTGTTTTTGAACACAACATTTTATTATAATGTTGTGAATATATTTACTTATAAAAAAACAAGTTGTCTTATATATTATATATATTCACCTTTTATAAAATTAATACCAAAAATATTGACAAGCTTTATAATAAGGTAATAGCTAGCATTTAATTTGCTAGCTACTACGGCTTTTCAAATTATTTTATTTTTTTATTTTATTGTCCTTTTTCTTAAATCCAAAATTAATATTTTTTAATCTTTCTAATTTTGTAATTTTTTCATCTCCATATTTATTTGTAACAATATTCTTTATTAATATCTTTTTAAGAGTTTCTTCTTTAACATCTGCAATTAAAGTACCATCCTTTGCAATTGATACTTTTCCAGTTTCTTCAGAAACTACTACTGCAATCGCATCAGACTCTTTAGATATTCCTATTGCAGCTCTATGTCTTGTTCCAAGTTCTTTTGCAATATCTGTATCACTTGCAAGGGGTAACATACAAGCTGCTGCTGTTATTTTGTTATTACTAATTACTACTGCTCCATCATGTAGTGGAGTATTAGGTACAAATATATTTACTAATAATTGTGGTGAAACCTCCGAATTTATTTCTATTCCTGTTGATATAATATCATTTATTTTTATATCTCTTTCTATTACAATTAAAGCTCCTGTACTTGTTTTAGCAAGTTCGCAAGCTGCTATTACTATTTTATAGATATCTTCTTTTGTTCTTGTTTGTATATCTTTATCTATTCCAAAGAATTTAGTAAATTTGTTAGTTCCTAATTGCTCTAATGCTCTTCTTAATTCTGGTTGAAAAATAACAATTAACGCAAACACTCCCCAAGTCATAACAATATTTAGTAAAAAATTCAAAATTCGTAGTTGTAAAATATAACTTAATACGTTTGCAATCACCAAGAAGGAAATCCCTTTTAATAATTGCCATGCACGCGAATTTTTTGCAAATTTTATAATTGTCGCCACTAAAAATATTACAATTACAATATCTATTGCAAGTATCAATAAATTCATTGGATTTTGTGAAAATGCATTTAAATATCCTACGATAATATCATCATAAAATTTCTGCATACTAACTCCAAAACCATCTATCATATCTATCCCTCTTTTGTTATCTTCCTATTAAATAATAAATTAATGTTCCTGCTACTGCAAGCATCATTAATCCTGCAAGTATTGCTGCCATTATTTTTACAAATATTTGTGCTTTATCTTTTTTATTACTCATATACTTTTTCCTCCAAAAAAATTATGTACTTGTTATATCATATTTCATATTATTTTTCAACAACTATTTGTTATATTTTTTTTGAAAATCATCACTTTTTTGTCGAATTCTCATATTATACAATATAGCTTAATGCTAATATTAATAAAAGGAGTAGATTTTTATGGATTTTGAAAAACCATGTTGTCCAGTTGTTGAAGTAGACGGTGCTATCGCTTGCGGAAAACAATTTGATTTAGATATTACTTTACCATGTGATAATAGAAATGTTATATACGGTGTTATAAGAGACTGTTATAAAGAACCAGTTAAAGATGCTGTTGTAAAACTAATTGAAGTTGTTTGTGAATGTGGTAAAGAAGAAAGAAGACCTGTTTCTCATACTTTCACAGATGAAGATGGAGAATTTGTTTTTGGTCCTCTTTGTCCAGACAAGAAATATGAAATAAACTTTTGGGTTGACCAAGTTAAACATGTAAAAGTATGTGCTAGATCTAGCCATGAAGGAAAATGCTTAAAAGGTGTAAAAATGGATAAATGCGATTGTTTTGTTGGACATTGCAAACCAGAATGTAAACCAGAGCATAAACCAGATTGCAAATGTGATCGTGACTGCGAATGTGAAGAATGTAAATGCGAGAAATAATTTGTAATTAATTATTTAATGTAAAATGGGAATTATTAGATAATTCCCATTTTTTTAATAAATTGTTTTCCTTTTTTAACCATTTTATTTTTCTTCATAGAATTTTTTTCATTATACATCATAACTACACCAGCTGAAATTAATGTTCCCATTACCATTCCTTTTATAAACTTCATAAATACTTCCTCCTTATTAGTTTTTAGTAATCAACATTACCTTTTACTACCTAGTATGTGTTTTTTTCTTAAGTTTATACTTTTTTATTAATGAATATATTTCCCAAATTGCAATCAATCCCAAAAATACTCCAAAGTATTTTTTTAACATTTTTACATCAGTTTTACTAGAATAAATTGCCCCAATTACCGCTCCTATTACTCCTGAAATAGCAATTGGTATTGCAATTTTAAAATCTACATACTTTTGTTTAATATTTATAATAATTGCAACTATAGATGTTGGTATAAAGAAAATTAAGTTTGTTGCCTGTGCTATATGTTGTTCTATACCTAAAAACATTGAAAGACATAGTATAAGAATGGTACCTCCGCCCATTCCCATACCACTTACAAATCCTGATATAATTCCTATTAGTATTTCAAACATAAAACCCCACCTTATTAAATAGTGAATAATGAATAATTTTATTATATCTAAAAGGTTATATATTTATTTTAGAATTTTTCAAAATTATCTTATTACATAACAATCATTCTTATAGACACATATATTAAAAAAATTGTAAATGTTATTTTTAAGTATACCTCTGGGATTTTTTTTAAATATTTTGCTCCTAAAAAACCACCTATTATTCCTCCTATAGCACAAAGAAATCCAATCTTCCAATCTATATAATCATTTCTATAATAAAAAATACCACTTGTTATAACCATTGGTAGTATTACAAAAAGTGATGTTGCTCTTGCCTTTTGTTCACTTGTTTTAAGTAAATATACAAGTGCTGGAACAACAATCATTCCTCCTCCTGTTGCAAAAAATCCACTTACTAGTCCAGCGAGTAACCCTATTAATATTTTTTTAATCATATTTAACACCGTTCAAAATAAATAATCTACATTACTTATTTTGAACAAATTCACATTTTTTATACTGATTTATATAAATGAAGTTTTAAACTATACATCTGATTTAAAGTTTTTTTCAGCTAATTTTGTTAATATTTCATCACATTTTAACATTTTATATAAAATCTCCATTCTTAAATTTTCATCTTCTATATTGTCTGTTAGATCGAAAAATCTTTCTAATGCTTGTAAATATTCATCATTATTTTCCTTCCAAGCTCTAGAATACACATTTTTTCTAATCTCTTCTCTCCTTAGACTACTCATGCTATTTATTAACTCACTTCCTATTTTATAAAGCATTTATATTCTCGTTTCCTTTTTTACTATTAGATAACTTTTAATTACTTTTATCGTTATATTCTTTCCACACTGTGTAATTTTAATACATTAAATGATAAAATACAACAGAAATAGAAAATTTCTGTTTTTTCGACATTTTGTGACAAAAATATTTAAGGAGGGTGATAATATGATTAGAATTAAACTTTCCGATTTATTAGGAAAACATAAGATGACACAAAAAACTTTGGCTGATTTAGCACATATACGTCCAGCAACTGTTTCAAAGATGTATTATGAAGAAACCAAAAGACTTGATATTAAACAACTAAATAATATATGTAAAGTTTTTAACTGTGAAATATCTGAATTATTAGAGTATGTGCCCGATGATGATAAAGACAGCAAAAAAGATGCTAAAAGAAATACGGCAGAAAATAATAAGTAAATTTAATACTATATAAATAGGGATTGCATATATGCAATCCCTTTAACTATACCTTTTAAGAATAGTAGTGTATTTATTTTATATTATTCTATAGTATCGTCTTTAACATAGTATTTAGTTCCAAGCATTTTGTCTGGTAAATATTGTTGTTCTACAAAGTGTCCTGGATAATCGTGTGGATATTTGTAACCTTCTCCATATCCAAATTGTTCCATTCCTTCACGGGTAACGTTTCTTATATGCATTGGAACTTCTCCTGTATCCATAGTTTGTACATCTTGTATTGCTCTATTAATCCCTAAATATGTTGCATTAGATTTTTTAGATGTTGCTACATATACTGCAGCTTCACTTAATATTATTCTTGCTTCTGGCATTCCAACCATATGTACAGCTTGCATTGCGGATGTCGCAACCACTAATGCTTGAGGATTTGCCATTCCTACATCTTCAGCTGCTGCAATTACAATTCTTCTTGCTATGAACATTGGGTCTTCTCCTCCATTTAATGCACGTGCTAGATAGAATATTGCAGCATTTGGATCACTACCTCTCATTGATTTTATAAATGCGCTTATATTATCATAATGGCTATCTCCATTCTTATCAAAAATAGCTTTTCTATTTTGTACACTATCTTTTGCTATTTCATTTGTTATATTAATAAATCCATCTTTATCTACTTTCGTTGTAAGAACAGCTACTTCTAGACCATTTAGCGCAGTTCTTACATCTCCATTTGATACTTCTGCAATTTTTCTTAATGTTTCATCTTCTATTTTTATATTAAAGCTTTTTAATCCTTCAACTCTATCAAGTGACATTTTTAATACTTTAAAAATGTCTTCTGTTGTAAGTGGTTCAAGTTTAAATACCATAGATCTTGAGATTAAAGCCTTATTTACTTCAAAATATGGATTTTCTGTAGTTGCTCCAATTAATATTACTGTTCCATCTTCTACAAATGGTAAGAGCGCATCTTGTTGTAACTTATTGAATCTATGTATCTCGTCTATAAATAAAATACATTTTCCAGTAGGGTTTAAAAATACATTTTTAGCTTCTTCAACAACTTTTTTTATATCACTTACCCCTGCTGTTACAGCATTAATTTTTGTAAATTTATATTTTGTAGTTTCACTTATTACTCTACCAAGTGAAGTTTTTCCACAGCCTGGAGGTCCCCACAAGATAATACTTGATAGTCTATCTGCTTTAATTGTTCTATATAAAATTTTATCTTGTCCTAGAATATGCTCTTGTCCAACATATTCATCTAAATTCTTTGGTCTCATTCTATAAGCTAATGGTTTTGATAAATCCATTTTCTACTCACTTCTTTCTATTTTATCTTCCTAATATTGATAATCCTTTTCTAATTATATCTTCTAACGATAAACTATCTTTATCAATTTTTTCTAATGCTTTTTCTATTTCTTTTCTATTATACCCAAGTACTTGTAATGCTGAAATTGCTTCTGTTATTCTATCATCATCTTTTATCGCTTCTTTTATTTCAGTATTTTCTTCTTTTGCTTCTATTGTCTTTAATTTATCTTTTAACTCAAGTACAATTCTTGCAGCTGATTTTACTCCTATTCCTGGAATTTTTACTAGTTTAGATGTATCATTTGTAATTACTGCTAACGCAAAACTTGATGGAGTTATATTTGATAACATATTTATTGCTGATTTTGCTCCTATTCCACTTACTCCTAATAAAAGTTCAAACATTTTTAATTCTTCATTTGTCTTAAAACCATATATACTTATATCATCTTCTCTTACATGATAATGTGTATGTACTTTTACTGTATCTCCAATATTTCCTAAATCTTCAATAGCATTTTCAGACATAAAAACTTTATAACCAAGTCCTCCTACATCTATTACAACATATCCTTCAAATTTCATTTCTAGTGTTCCTTTAATATATGCAAGCATTTTATATTCCTCCGTTACAAACAAATTTTCTATATGTATTGTATAATAACAATCTATTTTTTTCAAGTAATATATCGAATTTTTTTGTTTTTTATGATATGATTCTTTTATGATTATAAAAGGAGATTAATTTCATTTATGAAAAATTATTATGAAATATTAGAAGTAGACGTTAAAACTTCTAAAGAGATAATTGATAAAGCATACAAAGTTCTTGCAAAAAAATATCATCCTGACACACAAAATGCAGATAAAAAAGAATGGGCTGAAGCTAAATTTAAAGAAATTAATGAAGCTTATGAAATTCTTTCAAATGAAGATGCAAGAAAAGATTATGACATAGAACTTGATTATGATAAAAATAGCATTGTTGAGGCTCTGTATTCAAAAAATGAACATCTACAACAATTAGTAGAAGAATTGCAAAATGAATTAAATTATTTGAAAAATCAAACTAATACTACTCGGTAATTTTTCAAATACCTATGAAAACAATGATGAAAATAGCTATCAATATCAGGTTAAACAAAATCAAAATTTTAATCAAGCAAGCTATAATACATATTATAATGTAGAGCCTGAAGAAACTGTATCCTATGAAACACATATACCTTATCATAATAGTAAACTAAAAGATATATTGGCCTTTTTCATAACAGTCCTTTGTATAGTAGGAATACGGATTTTTACTTTGGAAAATACCATTTACTAATAAAATTTTAGTAAATTTATATAACGATAATAAACCCATAAAAGTTTTTGTTGACTTTTTTATTAATTCCTTCAGTAAATAATTTTACTGCTAGTATATATTTACTTATTTGTTTCTGTTAAATTATACCTATAAATGCTATATTTTCCTATGGAAGGATGTGGGAAATTTGGCAATAGATTATAAATTAATAGGTTCAAGAATTCATAAAGTAAGAAAAGATAAAAATATGACTCAAGAAGCTTTAGCAGAAAAACTAGATGTTTCAGTAGCATTTTTAAGTCGTGTTGAACGTGGAAGCACTGAAATTAATTTAAAAAGAATAGCTCAAATTTGTGAGATATTTAATGTAACAGAAGGATATATTTTAAATGGTACTTCTAGTACTTCTAAAAGTTATTTAGATAATGATTTTTCAAATTTACTAAAAAATTGTCCTCCAGATAAATTAAAATTAATATATGATGTAGCTTGCGTTATTGTAAATAGCTAAAAATAAATAGAAGAAGGAATTCTACTATCCTACTTCTATTTTTCTCATATAAATTATAACGCAATAACTTTTTCCCAAGGCAAATCATCTTTTCCAAAGTGTCCATAGTTTGTCGTTTTTGTATAAATAGGACTTCTTAGGTTTAGATAGTTTATTATTCCTGTTGGGGTTAATTCAAATTTCTTATAAATTAAATCTACTATTTCTTCTTCAGGAATAGTACCTGTTCCAAATGTATCTACATATATTGATACGGGTTTTGCTACTCCTATTGCATAACTAAATTGAATTTCACATTTTTTTGCTAATTTATTAGCAACTATATTTTTAGCTATAAATCTTGCCATATATGCAGCTGAACGATCAACTTTTGTTGGATCTTTACCTGAAAATGCTCCTCCACCATGTCTTGAATAACCACCATATGTATCTACTATAATTTTTCTTCCTGTTAAACCGCTGTCTCCAAGTGGACCTCCTATTACAAATCTTCCTGTTGGATTTATAAAATATTTTGTATTTTCGTCTAATAATTCTTCTGGCACTACTTCTTTAATTACTTTTTCTTTTATATCTTTTCTTAGAGTTTCAAGATTTACATCTTCATTATGTTGTGTTGAAATTACTATTGTATCTACTCTTACAGGCTTATTATCTTCATATTCTATTGTTACTTGTGTTTTTCCATCTGGTCTTAAATAATTTAAAGTATTATTTTTTCTGACTTCTGTTAGTTTTCTAGATAATTTTGACGCAAGATATATTGGAAGTGGCATATATGCATCTGTTTCATCACAGGCAAAACCAAACATTATTCCTTGATCTCCTGCACCAACAGATTCTATTTCTTCTCCTGTTTTATCTTCTAAAGATTTATCTACTCCAAGAGCTATATCTGGTGATTGTTTAGAGATATTTAAATGAATTTTACATGTTCTATAATCCATATCTAAATTTTCATTATCATATCCTATTTCTTTTATTGCATTTCTTGCTATTTTTTCTATATCTATATTTGCATTAGATGTAATTTCTCCTGTTATAAATATTTCTCCTTTTCCTGCTACTGTTTCGCAAGCTACTCTAGAATACTTGTCCTCTTTTAGGCAAGCATCTAAAACACTATCTGATATGTAATCACATAATTTATCTGGATGTCCTTCTGTTACACTTTCACTAGTAAATAATTTTCTCATTTTAATTCTCCTCTTTTTCTACATATTTTCATTTAATTAATCCCTGCCACATACAAAAAAGCCTTTGCATAAAGCAAAGGTTTTTAACAATTTCTTAAAAAATCATCATTCAAAGCACTTTGCTTTGTCGGTATTAGCACCTTAAAAAAATCAGGTTGCTGTGGAGTCATAAAGCCGATTCTCTCGTCCACTCTTGATAATATTAAATTACTTTTTATTAAACTAATTCTAGGATTACTATTGGAGCTGCGTCTCCTTTTCTTTGTCCTATTTTAATTATTCTTGTATATCCACCAACATTTTTATCTGCATATTTTGGTGCAATTTCGTTAAATAGTTTACTTGGTAAATCAACGTTTTTACCTTTTTCATCTTTTACTTTGTTAACTTTTGTCATAATTTTCTTTCTTGCATTTAATCTTGATGGCATATCTTTTTGTCTTGATACTGTTTTTTCTTCTTTAACAACTTTTAGGTATTCTTTACCATTTTTGCTTGTTGCTTTTACAGTTTCTTTATTTCCTTTAGCATCTAATTTTGCTGTTACAACTTTAACATCTACCATTTCGAAGTTGTCTTTTTCTTTAACAGCAAGTGATACTATACTATCAACGATTGCTTTTACTTCTTTTGCTCTTGTTTCAGTTGTTTGAATTTTTCCATGAAGTAATAAATCTGTTGTTAAGCATTTAAGCATAGCTAATCTTTGATCAGTTGGTTTTCCTAATTTTCTATTTCTTGCCACTTGTTTTCACCTCTTCTTAAAAATTTAAAAATAACTTATTATTCAATTTTGAGCAAACACAAGGCTTACCCCTACATTTCACTCTTCACTTTTCATTATTAACTCTTGTCAAAGACAAGTATACTAGTCTTCTTCTTTTGCAAAATCTAATCCTAAAGAATGTAATTTATGTGTAACTTCATCTAAAGATTTCTTTCCTAGATTTCTTACCTTCATCATATCTTCTTCAGTTTTGTTTGCCAAATCTTCAACAGTAGAAATTCCAGCTCTTTTTAAACAATTAAATGAACGAACTGATAGCTCTAAGTCTTCTATTGACATTTCTAGTACTTTTTCCTTCTTAGATTCTTCTTTTTCAATCATAACTTGTGTATTTTTTGTTGCTTCAGATAAATCTATAAATATCTCTAAATGTCCAGTCATAACTTTAGCAGCTAAACTTAATGCTTCATCAGCTTTTAAACTTCCATCTGTCCAAACTTCAATAATTAATTTATCAAAGTCTACCATTTGCCCAACCCTAGTATTTTCAACTGAATAGTTTACTTTTTTAACTGGTGTATAAATTGAATCTATTGGTAATACAGATATATCTTGGTTTGGTTTTTTATTTTTTGCAGCACTATTATATCCTCTACCTCTATCAACTGTCATTTCCATTTTTAAATGTCCACCTTCTGAAACAGTTGCTATATGTAAGTCTGGATTTAATACTTCTACTGAACTATCTGTTATAATGTCGCAAGCCTTTACTTCCCCTTCACCTTTAAAATCAATTCTTATGATTTTTTCTTCATCATCAAAAGTTTTTAATCTTACATTTTTCAAATTGATTACTATTTCTGGTACATCTTCTACTACGTTTGGTATTGTAGAAAACTCATGTACTACTCCATCAATTTTTACACTTGTTATGCTACTTCCTGGAAGTGATGAAAGTAGGATTCTTCTTAATGAGTTTCCTATTGTTACACCATATCCTCTTTCTAGTGGTTCACAAACAAATTTTGCATAATTGTTATCGTCATTTATTTCTAAACATTCAATATTTGGCTTTTCAAATTCTATCATTTTTACCTCCCATATGGATATTTGAGGTTTGAAGTTTGAGGTTCGATATTTAACGTTTTAGGTTCGAAGTTCGATATTCAATCTAACTTTCAACTTCTAACTTCTAATTATTATTTAGAGTATAACTCTACGATTAAGTGTTCTTCTACTGGTAAGTCTATATCTTCTCTTGATGCTAATCTTACTACTTTTCCACTTAATTTTTCAGCATCTTTTTCTAGCCATGTTGGTACTGGTCTTGCAGAATTTGCACTTTCGTTTACTTTTATAATTCCTTTATCTTTCTTTAACTCTCTAACTGCGATTACGTCTCCTGCTTTTACTAAGTAAGAAGCGATATCAACTTTTCCTCCATTAACTTCAAATAGTCCATGGTTTACAAGTTGTCTTGCTTGAGCACGAGATGATCCAAATCCTAATCTATAAACTACGTTATCTAATCTACTTTCTAATATTTGAAGTAAGTTTTCACCAGTAACTCCTTTTTTGTTTGAAGCCATTTCGAAATATTTTCTAAATTGTTTTTCTCCTACTCCATAGAATGATTTTGTTTTTTGTTTTTCTCTTAATTGAGTACCATATTCAGAAAGTTTTGCTTTCTTTTGTCCATGTTGTCCTGGTCCATAATTTCTTCTAGAAACAGAACATTTATCAGAATAACATCTTTCACCTTTTAAGAATAGCTTTTGACCTTCTCTACGGCAAATACGACATTGTTCGTCTTTATATCTAGCCATTTTTTACTCCTTTCTTATGATTAGTAAGTTTTTACTAACCTATCTTCTTTTTTCTAATTATTAAACCCTTCTTCTTTTTGGTGGTCTACATCCGTTGTGTGGTATTGGTGTTACATCTTTAATTGCACTTATTTCTAGACCTGCTGTTTGTAATGATCTTATTGCAGCTTCACGACCAGAACCTGGTCCTTTTACAAATACTTCTACAGATTTTAATCCATGTTCCATACCTGCTTTTGCAGCTGTTTCAGCAGCTTCCCCAGCAGCAAATGGTGTTGATTTTCTTGAACCCTTAAATCCTAGTTCCCCAGCACTTGCCCAAGAAATAACATTTCCTTGTGTATCAGTAATTGTAACTATTGTATTATTAAAACTTGAATGTATATGTGCAGCACCTTTTTCAATATTTTTTCTATTTCTTCTAGGTGTTTTCTTTGCTACAGTTTTTTTATTAGCCATTTGGTTTTATACCTCCTTATTTTTTACTTTTACTAACTAATTTTCTTGGACCTTTTCTTGTACGAGCATTAGTTTTTGTTCTTTGTCCTCTTACAGGTAGTCCTCTTCTATGTCTTAATCCTCTATAACATCCGATTTCAGTAAGTCTTTTAATATTTAAAGCTACTTCTCTTCTTAAGTCACCTTCTACTTTGT
>CAOJFV010000010.1 GCA_948434985.1 uncultured Clostridium sp. | reverse complement strand
TTCATAGTATAGCATAATATTTATAGTAAAGCAATAGAAAAAGAACAAATATTTGCAAAAGTTTTTTTGTAAAATTACTTGATTTTTATAAAATAATTTGGTAATCTATATATAAATTGATTGATATTTGTATCAATCGTGAGAGGTGTGAAAAAAGTTGTAGATATCTACGTTGTTCGCACCAGAGATGTAAGTAAAAATGAGCAAGATTTCAAATAAACGAATCTTGCTCATTTTCCAATACAGGCTTAAATAAGATGATGTATTACATTACATTGTTGAAGTTTCTACGGCTTCGTTTAAATCTTTCACGAAAGTATTCAGAAGTTCAATGCTGCTAAATACGAAGGTGAAAATAATTGCGTTGCAACCGTTTGAAATGTTCTCCAGCTTTCCTGAACAGGAAGATGAATACTTGAGAATAGCACGACATCTGTCATAGTTTCTCTTGTAAACAGGGTTCTGTTCTTTGTCTCGGCGACTGATGAAAATATCCTCCCATTCATTAGTGGTTCTGTCTTTGAAAAGCACAAGATGTTCATGGATAGGAGTTTCAACTGTAACCGAAAAAGATGTTGCTTTTGCCTGAATGTTGCTTGCCATAGTTCTGGACCTCCAATGCAAAATATTTATTTTTCAAACATTGGAGAACCTAATAGCCCTCCGAATGTTCGGAAGGCTAGTCTTTAAAAGAACCTTCTAAAAAGAATTATATCATATTTTGTAGTAAAAGTCAAAAATAGTATGGCAATCGTGTAGAAAATTTATGTACAAAGTGAGAAAATAAGGAGTAATAACAAAAACAGAAGCTGAAAGATTTAGAGATGTTGCTATAGAAGAGAATGTTTCAAAAGACAAAATATTGTTAGAACCAGAGGCCACTACTACTTATGAAAATTATAAATATATTAAAAAATTGTTAATAGATAATAATTTAATGCCTAATAGTTTTTTAATTGTTGGAAAACCTTATCAAGAAAGAAGAGCATCAGCAATTGCTGAAATTGAATTTCCAAACAAAGAAATTACAATAGCATCATATAATATGACTCTTGATGATTATTTGGAATATGTAAAAAGTGATAAACTTATGAAAGTGGAAGATGTTATTAATGAAATGGTTGGAGAAATAAGTTTAATAAAAATAGCTCCAGTATATGGATTACAAAGTAAATAAGAAATTCCAGATGAAGTATTAGAAAGCTGGAGTAATTTAATAGCTTTAGGTTATAATAAATATGCTTATAGTAATGAAACGGTTAAAGGGTTTAAGGAGAAAATGACAGAAAAACGGACTAATTTAAAAACTAGAAGAGATATTTTATCTCTTCTAGTTTTTTACCCAACTATTACCATTTGAATAATCTATACTAATACCTGGTTGAACATTATAAACATACACATTGAAGCACACACCTTTACCATTATCTTCAACAGAATAAGCTTCCATTTGTACACCATTTGCAACAAGGTTATTTCCTTCAAAAATTGGAGTAACTCTATATAACACATGATTATTCACATTCTTTTTAATATAATCAGCAACCATATTTTCAAAAGGTAACATTCCAGTTACATTCATATATCTAGTACCAGTAATTAAATTATTCTTATTAGCATTTTCACCTGCTAATTGGTATCCAATTAAATGACAACGATTATATAAATAATTACCATCAATTAATTCATTATATCTTACTGTTTGCCAACCTGACGGCTTTATACTACCAATAGCTTCTCTTTCTTCACCATCACTTGGCATAATTTCTTTGCAAATATTTGCATATGCAACACTACATCTGCCAAGACTATCTAATTCACTATATTTTTCGAAAGGATTAGTTGTATATTCATCTTCACTAAAATTAGGAAGGTTATTATTAATAATAACATATGGAGATGAGCTATATGTTGGAATATCCTCTATACTAAATGAATAAGCAACATTTGAATAAGAAAGGTCATTTATATTTGTATTATTATATAGAGTAGTAAAGCCTACAGTAATAGCAAAAAGAATTAAAGCAAGTATTTCTGTTATAAGTTTTTTATTATTTTTTCTTGACATATTTATGACTCCTTTTATTTCTTTATAAAATCTTTATAAAAGTAGTATAGCATAACTAAAAAATATATGAAAGTATAGAAAGTGAAATATTTTAAACAAACTATAAGAAAAGAAGAAGTATATTATTGCATAGGGAATGACACTATGATATGATATAAACATAAATATATATGGCGATTAGGAGTATAAATATGAATAATATACCTGTTGAAAAAAATAAAGAATATATAGTAGATATAATTGATAATGGATATGAAGGAGAAGGTATTGCTAAAATTGATAATTATACAATATTTATTCCAGGAGCAATTAAAGGGGAGAAAGTTAAAATTTTAATTGTAAAAGTTAATTCTTCTCATTCATTTGGAAAGATAATAGATATACTAGAAAGATCAAAATCAAGAGTTGAAAGTGACTGTAATACATATAAAAGATGTGGTGGGTGTAATCTAAGACATATGAACTATAACGATACACTGGAATTAAAAAGAAAGAACGTCCAAAACCTAATTGATAAAACATTAGAACAAAAGGTAACAGCTAAAGATACAATTGGAATGGAAAAACCATTTTTTTATCGTAACAAAGCTCAATACCCAGTAGGATACAATAAAAATGGAGATATTGTAACAGGAGTATATGCTGAAAGAACACACGAAATCATTGAACTTGATTCATGTTCAATACAGATGCCAATTTCTGAGCAAATCGCAAAATTCATAATTACATTTATGAAAGAGAATAATATTTCTGCTTATAATGAGAAAACTGGTAAAGGAGCTATCCGTCATATAGTTGTGAAAGTAGGACTTCGCACTAGTGAAGTTATGTGTGTGCTTGTTACAAATGAAAGAAAAATTCCAAATGAAGATAAACTTGTAGAAAGTTTAACAAAGGAATTTTCTAATATAAAAACAATTGTAAAAAATATAAATCAAAAAAATACAAATGTTATTATGGGAAACGAAAATGTAATTCTATATGGAAACGGATATATACAAGATAAGTTAGGAGACTTTATATTTAATATTTCACCATTATCTTTTTATCAAATAAATCCTATACAGACAGAAAAGCTGTATAATTTAGCTATAAATAAAGCAAATTTAACAAAAGAAGATAATGTACTTGATTTATATTGTGGAATAGGAACTATTGGAACGTTTGCATCTCCATATGTAAAAAATGTTTATGGCATTGAAATATTGGAACAAGCAATAGAAGATGCAAAGAAAAATGCTAAATTAAATAAAATAGAGAATATGACTTTCTATTGTGGAGACGTAGAACAAGTTTTAGAGAATGTTTTAAACAAAGAAGAAATAATGCCAAATGTTGTTTTTGTTGATCCACCAAGAAAAGGACTTGATAAACATATAATAGAAAATATCATAGATTTAAAACCAGAAAGATTTATTTATATTAGTTGTAATCCCGCAACATTAGTACGCGACTTAAAAGAATTTGAAGAACTATACGAAATAAAGGAAATACAACCAGTAGATATGTTTCCGTTTACAAGCCACGTCGAGTGTGTATCAGTTCTAAATTTAAAGAAAACTGTATAATCGTTGATATAAAAGGAATTGAAAGAATTTTGAAAAAATAAAAAAAGGCGAAAAAAACACAAAAAAATGGCAAAAAAAGCGAAGTGGACATAAAAACAAAAATAACAGGGTATGTGGAAACATGAATATGCACACTACCTATTATAAATAAAAAAATAAGGAAAGTGCTTGTTACACAAGAGATAGAGTAGAGATACTTTATCTTTTTAATTTTTAGCTTAGCATAATAATATAAATAATAGCAAAAGAAACAATTACGGACACAAAAATAAGGATAAACGGATATATTTAAAGTATCCGTTTAGTGCCTTATTTGAGAAGTTTAAAACGGACAGTTTAATACTATAATAAAACTTGAAAAATGAAGAAAAACAAAGAATTAGAGTGTGTGGAGTATAAGGGGGTATACACAAGCTAAGCGAAAAAAATAAAAACAGGGTGTGGATTATTAAAAGTAGAGTAAAATAGAAACGGATATAATTTGAATAATATAAAATATTAATAAAAGGCTATGAAAATATGGTAAATTATGATATAAATATGTAAAGAATACATGGAGGGATATAAATTATGAAGTTAGTAAAACTAGAACAAGCACAGGAGTTTTCAAATAGTGATAGATGTATAGGATTGGAATATCCATTAGATGATGTAGATATTAATTTTTCTACAGCAATTATAAATGGAAGATATCCAGACAAGGGATATTGTGTAAATGAAGAATGCAAAGAACTAATCTATGTTATAGAAGGAAAAGGAACATTAAATAAAAAAGATAAAGTAATTGAATTTAATAAGGGCGATGTAATTTTAATTGATAAAGGTGAAGTATATTATTGGGATGGAAAATGTACAATTGCTATGCCTTGTACACCAGCTTGGTATCCAGAACAACATAAATTGATAGAGGAATAGTTTTTTATTATAAAAATTAACTAGTCAAAATAGTTAGGAGAAGTATGTAATGGAAGAAGTATGGGATATATTAGATGAAAAAGGAAATAAGACAGGAAGAATAATGAATAAAGGAATAGTGCCAGAGGGATTTTATCATCAAGGTGCAGATGTGTGGATAATAAATTCACAAAATAAAATTTTAATACAAAAACGTTCTCCTCAAAAGAAAAATTCACCAAGTGTATGGGCGATGACAGGTGGAAGCGTTATAAAAGGAGAAACGAGTTTAGAAACAATTGAAAGAGAAACAAAAGAAGAACTTGGTATTAGCTTAAATATGAAAGAAATCAAGTTAGTAAAGCAATATAAAACAGGAACCGTATGGTTAGATACATATTTGATAAAACAAGATGTTGATTTAAAAGATATTGCTATGCAAGAAGAGGAAGTATGTGAAGTTAAATGGGCAACTTATAAAGAAATAGAAGAATTATTTGCTCATAATCAATTTATGGAAAATAGATGGGAATATGTTAGAGATATTATTAAAGATTTTATGATAAGAAAGTAGGAAAATACAATGAAAAATATTATTTTAACAGGGGCAAGTGATGGATTAGGAAAAGAATTTGCTTTAAAGTGTTTAAAAGAAAAAGATATAAATATAATTGCATTATGCAGAACAAAACCTAATTATGAATGTGATTTTATTAAAACAGATTTAACTGATGAAAAATCAATAGAAGCTACTTGTAATATTATTAAGGAAAAATATAAGAAAATAGATGCAGTAATAAATTGTGCGGGTTTACCAGGAGTACAAAAACTAGAAGAAGTCACTTATGATGTATTAGAGGATTTAATGAAAGTAAATGTACTAGCACCTATTTATTTAGTTACACAATTAATAACTTTAATAAAAGAAAGTCAAGCAGATATTTTAAATGTAGGTTCAACTATTGGAACAAAAGCAGGTTATACAGACCAAATTGCATATACAACTTCAAAATGGGCAATTCGTGGAACAAGCTATAATTTACAATTAGAATTAAAAAAATATAATTGTCGTGTGATACAATTTAATGTAGGTGGAATGAATACTAGAATGCATACAAAATGGACAGGAAAAGAAATAGAACATCCAGAAGAATGGATGAATCCAGCAGACATTGCAGACTTAATGATACATATATTAAAATTACCTAAAATGATTGAGGTAAGTGAAATAACAATAAATAGGAAAGTTGTTTAGGAAAGAAAGGTAAAAAGGGGTGTAAAGATATGAAAATAATTTCTATAAACCCGAGCAATAATGAAATATTGGGAGAAATCGAAGAAAATACAAAGGAAGAAGTTATAGAAAAAGTAAATTTGGCAAAATCTGTGCAAAGTAAATGGGCTAATTTGGAGATAGATAAAAGAATTGAAGTGCTAAAAGAAATATATAACAAATTTGAAGAAAATACAGATAAAATTACGAATTTAATATCATTAGAAATGGGCAAACCAATTGTTCAATCAGAAAACGAAATAAAGTCAACATTAAAAAATATAAAATGGGATTTAGAAAATGCAAAGAATTGTATTGCTCCAGAGATTACATTTGAAAGTGATAAAGAAATACAAAAAATTTTTTATGAACCAAAAGGTATAATTGTAGCAATTTCACCATTTAATTATCCGTTTTCATTATGCTGTGCAATAGCTTTTCAAAATCTAATTGTTGGTAATGTTGTAATTAGTAAACCAGATCCTAATTTACCACTTCTTTATAAATTTTTAGAAGAACTATTGAATAACTTAGGATTACCAAAGGGAGTATGGCAATTTGTATTTGGAGGAAAAGAAATAGGAAGTTTTTTAGTAGAACAAGATATTGAAATGATTTGTTTTACAGGAAATACAAAAACAGGAGAATATCTATATAAAGTAGCAGCAAATAAAATGATTCCAATTCTTATGGAATTAGGAGGTTCTGCACCAGGAATTGTATGTGAAGATGCAGATATTGATAATGTTATTGAAGGTATATTTAAAAAGAAATTTTCAAATAGTGGGCAATTATGTCATGCATTAAAAAGGTTAATTGTTCACGAAAGTATATTTGATGAAGTTGTAGAAAAACTTAAAAATATTGCTGAATCACAAGTTATAGGAGAACCACTTGATAGAAATACAACAATAGGTCCTCTTGTAAATGCAAAGCAAATGAATACTTTATTAGAACAACTTAATGATGCAGTAAACAAAGGTGCGAATATTGTTTGTGGTGGAAAACAACCAGAAGAAAAAGAAAATTATTTTGAACCAACAATTTTAACAAATATTACAAAAGATATGCAAGTATGGAAAGAGGAAGTATTTGGACCAATATTACCTATTGTTAGCTTTAAAACAATAGAAGAAGCAATTGAACTTGCAAATGATACTATTTATGGTTTAGGTGGATATATATTTACTACAAATAAAGAAGATTTTGAAAAAATAAGTAAAGAATTAAAAACTGGAATGGTTGCTTGCAATAATTTAGCATATTCTGCACCTTATAATCCATTTGGTGGAGTTAAGAAATCAGGTTTAGGAAGAACTCGTGGAAAATGGGGATTAAGAGGATTATGCAACATTAAAGTAGTTACATTTGAAAAATAACAATGTGATAATCTTAATTATAAATATATAATAGAATGGAGTAATTAAATGATAAAGGAAAGAGAACTAGAATTGGCTAAAAATCATATAAAGAAATATGGAGCAACGGATTTTTTCTTTAGATCTTTTGAATTTGATATTTTATTTAAATACTGGGAGGAAATAAAAGAAAAAATACAAAAAGAAAAGCCACATTGTGTTCAAACGTATTGTGTAAAGAAACCTCAAGAGGGATATAGAATAGTTCAAAGATTAGATCCAATTAATGCTATTCAATATGTTGCAATGACATTTGCTGTTGCAGAAAAAATAGAAATTAATAGGGCAAATGAAAATATTGCATGTTCATATAGAATTGATATAAACAAAGAGGGACAATTATATAAAGATAATGGGGCATTTAATAATTATAATGATGCAGCTATAAATTTAGCTAAAAGAAATAGATATGTTTTAAAAACTGATATATCTGATTTTTACAATCAAATATATTTGCATAGAATTGAAAATATTATAGATACTTGTACCAAAGATAGTAAATTAGCCAAACAACTAGAGAATTTTCTATCGAATATTAATACAAATACTTCAAAAGGAATTCCAATAGGTCCACAAGTTAGTGCGATTTTAGGAGAGGCAATTATGATAGATATAGATGAATTTATTGTAGATATGGGAATTGAACATACAAGATATGTTGATGATATATTACTATTTGCAAATGATAGAAATATACTTCAAAATGCTCTTAATAATTTAACAAGATATTTGTTTAATAATCATAGATTGTCAATAAATAACAGTAAAACAAAAATATATACATCAGAGGAATATACAAATAGATTTATTAGTGATTTTAATAAAATAGAAAAAGAGAAAATATTTGAAAAACTTAAAGCACTAAGTGAAGAAATATATGAAGAAAAAATGAGAGAAATAGAAGAATTATATGATAATTCTAACCCATATGATTTTATCGATATTACATTGCCAGAAAAAGAAATTATTGATATTAAAGAATTAAAAAGAGACGAGCAACTAAAAATAAAAGTAGAAGTATTAAAAGAAGTATTTGTCGAAGAATTGAAAAAGGAAAATCAAGATATTTCTGTATTAAAATATATAATAAGAAGAGCTAAAAATTTAAGAATAAGAAATTTGCTATGGGATGTTTTAGATAATTTTGATATATGTATGCCTATAATACGAGATGTAATATTATATTTATTAAGTGTTACGAGAAATAAAGAAGATGAAAAATATTGCGAAAAGATACAACAAATTATACTAAATTCTGAATTTAGAGAAATACCTTACTTTAAATATTGTTGGAGTTACTATTTTGCTAATACTACTATATTTAATAATAATGCAAATGTTATAAAATTTATAAAGGAATCTAAGGAAACAGCAAATTATGTATTATTTGCTGTAAAGAATAATAAGATATCATGGATTAGAGAATACAAAACTGAGTTTGAAAATTTAGGAAGATCAGATAGACGAGCAGTTTTATATGGAGCTAGAGTATTACCTATTGATGAAAGAAAAAAATGGTTAAATAGTATTATAACCGATGATTTTTTAGAACAAATAATAATAAAAGATTCAATAGAAAAGTAAATAACGAATTATAGATAAAGAAAAGAGGTGTTACAAGATGAAATTAGAAGAATACAAATCAGGCGAATACATAAAAATGAATGACTACAAAGCATTTATTCCTAGTAAAATAAATTATAACTGGGGATGGGATGACACAAAATTGGACAAACTATTAGCTGAAGCAAATAGACAAATTGGAGAACTAAATGCATATTCTTTGTTAATACCAAATGTAGATTTATATATTAAAATGCATGTAAAAATTGAGGCTAATAAGTCTAGTAGAATAGAAGGAACAAGAACAACTGTAGAAGAAGATTTATTAGATGTTACAGATATTAATCCAGAGAAAAGAGATGACTGGGAAGAAGTGCAAAATTATGTAAAAGCTACAAATTATGGAGTAGAAAGAATAAAAGAAGGTTTTCCAGTATGTACTAGATTAATAAGAGAAATACATAAGATATTAATGCAAGGAGTTAGAGGAGAATATAAAACACCAGGAGAATTTAGAACATCACAGAATTGGATTGGAGGCAGTATGCCAAGCACAGCAGTATATGTTCCACCACCACATACAGAAATTGCACAATGCCTATCTGATTTTGAAAAATTTATAAACAATGAAGAAATAGACACACCAGATTTAATAAAAATTGCCATTTTACATTATCAATTTGAATCAATACATCCATTTCTAGATGGTAATGGTAGAATTGGTAGATTACTTATACCATTATATATACAAAGCAAAGGAATGCTAGATAAATCTTGCTTATACATTTCTGACTATATAGAAAGAAATAAAGATATATACTATGATATGCTTACAAGGGTAAGAACACATAATGATATAATAAGTTGGATTAAATTTTTCTTAGAAGCAGTTATAGAAACATCAAAAACAGCAAAAGAAAAATTTAGAAAAGTAGTTGAACTAACAATGGATATGGACAAAGCTATAATAGATTTACCAGTTAAAGCAGAAAATGCAAAGAAAGTAATTGAAGTTCTGTATAATGAACCAATAATAAATAGAAAAAAACTAATGGAAATAACTGATATAAAACCATCAACATTAAAAGATACAGTAAATGTTTTATTAGAAAATAATATAATAGTAGAAACAACAGGATATAGTAGAAATCAAGTATTTGCTTTTCAAAATTATATAGATTTATTTTTAAAATAAAATTTATAAGACGAAAAAGTCAAAAAAATTGACTTATAAAAATCTATAGGACGAAAAATTAAAAAAATTCGTCCTATAAAAATCCATAAGACGAAAAATTAAAAAAATTCGTCCTATGGATTTTTGAATTTAAAAAAATAAAAAAATTTAAAAAATAGGGGAGGACAAAATTGACTTTAGTGAGCAAATAAGTGAGGGAGTTAAAGCTCTTTCACTTATTTATTTTGCAGAATAAACATTAAAATGCTTGTTACAGTCATATAAGAGGAGATGAAAAAATGAAGGAAAACATTAACAAAGTATTAATAAAAAGTACAGAGATGTATTTAGTGAATTTTTTATATAAGCAAAAACTGCTTAAAGCTAAGGAATATGAACACTTAAAGAAGATATTATAAAAATTTTTTTTGAAATTGATTCATTGATAAAAACAGTATAAAATATATGATGTAGCAAGTACTATATGGAGGTTGAACATATGGGTGCTAAAGTAAAAGTAATAAAAAAAGTCGATGGAAGAATTGATAGAAGGAATGGAGGTGTTGTTAATAGATTACTAAGAGTAACAGCTTATGCTAGAGTAAGTACAGATGATGAAGAGCAAAAAAATAGTTATGAATCACAGTTATTATTCTTTAAATCAAAAATAAAAGAAAATCCAGATTGGATATATGTTGATATGTATGCAGATGAAGCTATTAGTGGTACATTAGACTATAAAAGAAGTGATTTTATGAGAATGATAAATGATGCACTTGCTGGAAAATTTGATATGATAATTACAAAGTCAATATCAAGATTTGCAAGAAATACAGTAGATACTTTAAAATATGTTAGAATGTTAAAAGAAAGAAATATAGCGGTATATTTTGTTGAAGAAAATATAAATACTTTAGAAATGTCTAGCGAATTTGTATTAACAATACTAAGTTCAGTAGCACAACAAGAAAGTGAAAATATATCTAATCACGTAAAATTAGGTTTTAAAGCCAAAATGGAAAGAGGAGAACTAATTGGATTTAATGGTTGTTTAGGGTATGATTATGATAGAGAAAATCATTCTATAACTATAAATGAAGAGGAAAAAAAGACAGTAAGGTACATTTATAATAGATATTTACAAGGAGCAGGAGCTACAATTATATCAAAAGAACTAACAGATTTAGGCGTAAAAACAAAATTGGGAAATGTAGAATGGTCTGATAGTAGTGTAAGGAAAATATTAAAAAATGTAAAATATAAAGGTGATGTAATACAAGGTTTAACATTTACTGTAGATCCAATTTCACACAAAAGAATGATTAACATGGGAGAGGTAGACCAATATTATACTACTAATAATCATGAAGCAATAATAACAGAAGAAATGTGGAATAAGGTACAAGATATAATGAAGTCAAGAGCAAAACTAGGAGAAAGACAAGCTACATTAGAAAATAAATATGCTTTTAGTGGTAAAATTAAATGTGCTTTTTGTGGAAGAATATACTCAAGAAAAACATGGGGACAAAAAGATAATTTAAAAGTAGCTTGGAATTGTGTATCTTCAATTAAACATGGAAAAGAAAATTGTCCAAATAGTAGAGGAATACCAGAGCAAGTTTTACAGCAATGCTTTATTACAGTTCATAATGAATTATTAAGAAACAATAAAAGTGTAGTAGATAGCTTTTTTAACAAAATAGAAAAAGTATTAACAAAGTATAATGTAAATTCTACAATAGAAGATTTAAAGGCTAAAAAAGATAATTGCAAAAAACAAATGGATAAATTAGTAGAAAAGAATCTTAATGGAATTATAGATGATGAAACATACACAAAGAAAAGACAAGAATTTGAAGATGAAATAAAAAGCTGTGATAAGAAGATAGAAAAAGCAATATCAACATCAAAATCAGAAGAAAAAGTAAAAGAAAGAGTTCAAACAATGAGAAAAAACATTAATAACAATAATGATTTAATTAACGAGTTTGAAGATAATTCTTTTAAATGTATGATAAAAGAAATTATTGTAGGCGATTACAATAAAGAGGGAAGTGTAAATCCATTTGCCTTGAAATTTATATTAAATTCTGATAATATAGGTACAAATACAATAGATAAAGAAAATAGAATTTCATATATGGATGAAACATTAATAACAGAATTGGATGCAAAGGTATTTTTTGAAGTATTTAATGTATTGGAAAACGGTTACAGGAGAAAAGATATTATAGATAAAATTCATATTAAAGTATGTTCAGATATATAGTAGTGTGTATCGTAGACATGAATACCCGCACCAAATATTGTATGATTTAAGGTAGTGCGTAGACATGAATATAAACTTCCTGTGACGCACGTGGAATGTTGCTCGGTGCTATATCTAAAGAATTAGACAAAATAGTTGAATTTACTGCTTTTGAGGATTTTATTAGTTTTGAGAGAAAAGGCAAAAATAAGGTTAAAAGAATAAAAAATAATAAAATTAAGGTAACGATAGAAGTTGATATGGTGTGTGGAGCAGTTAAGTAAGCTGTTCGAATGAAATGAGTTACAGATTACTTATGCAATATTTAGAAAATGTTTGCAACTTGTTGCATTATATTGTCTTAATATTGTAATAATTGATGATAAAAAATAATGAATGTTTGGAGATAAAACTTAATTGGAAGTCTTTTATAAAAGGCTTTCTTTTTTCAATTATCTATGCTAGAATTAGTGAGAAGGAGCTTATAAGCAAAAAAGCTAATAACAATATAAATAGATAGAAGGATCATGAAATGAATAAAATATTGAATAAAAAGGAAAATCAGATACTGATAATGTTAGCATTTTTTAGTATTTCTATTGGATTATGGGGAAATTTTAGGCAACTATGGTTACAAGATAATGGATTTAATATATCACAAATAAGTATTATATTAAGTTTAGGCACATTTGTAAGTGTATTAGGAATAATATTTGTCGGAAAATTTATATCATTAAATAGATTAAAAAATATTATAACTGTTTCAATTTGTATTAAATTTTTTGATACAATACTATTATACTTTTGCAACAAGACAGGATTAAGTAATTATATAACTTTGTTTACTGTTATAGATATAATAGTAGAATATATTGTAATAACAAGTATTTATCCTTTAATTACAACAATAACTAAAAGCAATACGATATATAGTAAAAGAAAATTAACAGAATACTTATTTGAAGATATAGGTATTTTAATTGCTGGAATTATAATTGGTAAAACCATTTTTAGAATAGTAGTAGACTATAATATTTGTCTAATAATATCTGATATATTTTTATTAATATCAATATTTATGATGTTAAGAATAAAACCTATAAAAGTAGAAACAAAAATAAAAGAACAAAGTTCAATATTAAAATATATTCTTAAAGATAAAATAATAGTTACTTATTTATTTTATGGATTCTTGGCGGGAGTAGCGATTTCGACTGGGCTAGGACTAAAAATATTAGTGTTAAAGAATTTCTTTAATTTTACTGATAGTAATGCAACAAATTATATACTTATAGTTGAATTAATTGGTGATATTTTTGGGATATTGGCACTAAAATATATGACACCTAAAAATGACTATTTGACTATAACAATTAAATTTGGAATAAGATTTATAGCATATAGCATTGCTTTTATATCTAACAATTTATTACTAACTTTCATAGCAATTACATGGTCCCTATTTATTGGACCAGCCTATGAAAATATTTGTGATGGACCATATATAAATTCAGTTAAAGATGTATATCAATTAAAATTTACAAATCTAAGATATATAGTGAAATTTCTTGGAGAGTCTGTAGGGATATTCTTTTGTGGACTAATGTATAATATTGGACTTAGATATATATTTGGTTTATCAGCATTTTTTATGATTTTTCAACTTGCATTGGCATATAAATTAATTTATATGCGAAATCATAACAGAAGAATTATATGTAAAAGAAATCCACATATTAGGTATAAGGAAAGGAAATGTGTGTATGTTATTTTATATGATAATGATGGAAACATAGCAATAACAAATGACGGAAAATATTTCTTTTTTGGTGGTGGAAGAGAAGGAAAAGAAAAGGAACTAGAAACTTTAGAAAGAGAAATGTTTGAAGAAACAGGATATACTATAAAAGATATAGAATTATTTGATAGATTAATATCTTATGAATACAATTCAAGTAGAGGAAATTTAAAAATAGTTGCTACAATTTATTTAGCAAAATTAGATAAAAAAGTTGTTGAACCAATAGAAAAAGATCATCCTATTTTGTGGGGAAAGCCAGAAGAATATATAAACAAAATGTATCACGAATATCAAAGAGTAATACTAAAAGAATATATTGAAAAATATAATAAAGGAAAAGAGGTAGAAGAAATATGTTAGAAAAATTAAAGGAAAAATATGTATTTTTTGATTTAGATGGAACTTTGTCAGAGTATAGATTTAATAATCATGTTAGTGGAAAAAATGATTGGGGAGGACAAACATGGGAAGAATTGTTTTTTGGAGATGTATTTGTAAGTAATAGACCTCTAATTACTATGGTAGAGCTTATAAAAAAGTTAGATTGTGATAAAGTGTATGTGTTAGGAGCAGTAACTACTAATCACGAAATTGATGAAAAATATGAATGGTTACAAAAGTATTATCCATTTATAAAAAAAGAAAATATTATCTTTGTAGCAGATTCTTCACTAAAATTGATAGCGTTAGAACAATATTCTAAAAAACTTAATATAGAAAAGAAAAATATTATATTTGTAGATGATAAACATTCAACAATAAGGAAAACTGAAGAAGAAGGATTTACTTCATATCATATAACATCATTTATGAATTAAATCCTCTATACAATTCTAATGTGCTTTATAAAATCAAGTCAAGGTTAAAATGAATGTGCTATCGCACAACCTTGACTTAATTTTAAAAGCACATTATTTTTCAATTAAGAGGATTTAAGGATAATCATATTTGATTAAGTGGACATAAGCACTGTTAAACAGAAAATACCTCATTAAAAATGAGGGCAGGAAAGCATGTTTAACACAATGCCTATACACATTGAAGGACAAGCCTTCAAGAGTTAATAAAAGAACAAAAATTTTAAGCAGATTTGATGTAAAAATTCACCGAACGAACTACTAAAAAATGCCTATCAGAGTGCTAAAGTTCACTAAATGTACTAAATTTTATAAAAATGTTGAGATTAGTTCACTAAGTGTACTTGTATTTAGCTAAAATTTAAAAGAAAAGTACACCGAGTGAACTTAAAATTTCAAAAAAATTAGTAATAAGTACACTGGTATTTGAAAAATTTTACTTTTGATGTATAATAAGCACATAAAGATTCTCTAAACTTGAGAAAGGAAGGTTAATTTTGAAAGTACAAGTTATAGAGAAGAAAAAAGGTCGAATTAATAGAACAACAGGAGACTAACTATAAAAAGTCAAGCCTTTTTATAAAAAAATTTTAATTGGAAATTATCCTACGCCAAAAAGACCTCAAAAATACAAATTTTTTTGAAGTCCAAATAATATCAAAATAGAAATATTATTTTAATAAAGACGGATCAAAATCAATATCATTTTTCTCAAGTGAGTAAATTACTCTAATTAGTTTTTTACAAACATGAGACAATGCAACACGATGACATTTACCTTCAGAACGTTTCTTAGGGTAATAATCATAAAATTCAGGAGAAAATCTTAAAATTGCCATTGCAGAGTTCATAATAGCATATCTAAAATGACCCAGAACCATGTTTAACCATTTTGCCAGTATATTCTAATGTACCAGACTAGTTTATACTAGAGTCTAAGCCAGCAAAAGCTAACATTTTATTTGGATTAGAGAAATTTTTAATATCTCCATATTCAGATAAAATAGTAGCAACAGATATTTCTCCAATTCCTGGAATAGTAAGCATTCTAGGATTAAGTACTTTGATAATTGTAGAAATTTGTTTTTCTATTGGATCAATTTTATTATTAAAATCATTGTAGATTGAGACATATGTAGAAATAAGTAAATCAGTATTTTCATTATGAAAACCAACTGAATTTTTTGCAAGTTCTTTTAACTGAGCAAATTTAGCGTAAGTAAATCTACCACGAGAAATTTTACGAATTGCCTCGTAATCCTTCATTGCAGCGATATGTTTAGTATTTGTATATTTTTCTAAAATATATAATAGAGTAGTTGAAATCATATTATTAAAGAAAGGCTTTAACTCAGGAAAAGACTTGTCCAATTCATTAGTTAAAAGAACAGCGAACTTACTTCTTTATTTAATTAAATTTTCTCTTGCTCTACATAGTGACTTTAATGTAAAAATGTTGTATAATAAATATGAATTTGGTTGGTAAGGAATAGACATTAAGAATTTAGCTATAGTTAAACTATCAGCTTTATCAGTCTTAGTCCTACGTAAGCTACGAGCTTTTAAAAACTGGTGTATTATAAGTGGATTAGTTTTGATTATTGTTTTGAAAAGATAAATTTTCTACAATTAATTCACCTACATTTGAGATAATGCAGAAATCGTGTTTATATTTAGATATGTCGATACCAACGTAGAATATCAAATATATGCACCTCCTAAAAATTAGTTTTTTATACACTGATAAGTTTGCCACAAGGATTGCTATTCATGTAATCTCGTAATCTAATAAAACATCATTAACAAAGGCTAACGTGTTAACTAACTAATTAACAATTAAAATAGAAATCTGTGGTTTGGGTCTCCTTGAACCAGTCCATAAAATGGCTGTAAAGAAATAGAAACAAATCCACAGTGTATTATGTATATTATACATCGCGAAGTATAATATAACAAAATTTAAAAGAAAGGGATTAATCAATTAAATAGATTAATATTTCTATATAATTGATTATACGAGATAGAAATGGAAAAAGAATATAGATATAAACATTTTGTAATAACAAGATTTAATATTAGAGCAAATTATGGGTGTAAACTAAAAAATCCAGATAATAATCCAATGAAAAGAATATTAGATGAAGATTATTTAAAAGAAAGGTTTAGTATTTTTGAAAAATATACATTACCATCTATGAAGCAACAAACAAACCAAAACTTTATATGGTTAATTTTATTCCATAAAAATACACCTGATAGTTTCAAAAGGAAAATAAAAAAATTAAAGAGAGAATTTGATTTTATAGATTTATATTTTGGAGATGAAGAAAAATTTGATTTTGCAGAATATTGCAATAGGCAGGAAGAAAATATGGAATATGCTATTACGACAAGAATAGATAATGATGATATGTTTTCAGACGATTATATAAAGAAAATACAAGAATATGCAAATAATAATTTGTGTTACTGTATTTTATCATTTAGTAAAGGAAGAAAGTATGATTTAAATTCTAAAAAACAATATGAATATGAAAGAAAGGATAATCATTTTTTGTCAATGATAGGAACAAAAGAAGAATGTATATTACAATATAATCATGCAAAAATTTTTGATAGTGGAAAAGAAGTAGTAATGCTAGATTCAAATAAACCTATGTGGACTGAAATTATACATGAATCTAATGTTACAAATAGAATTAAAGAAGAAGATAAAGAAGTAGAAGAATAAGAAATTTAGGAGATATAGAATGAAAATGTTTAAAACAATAATATCAAGTTTTAAACATACAACAGTATTAATACTTGTTTAACACAATGCCTATACACATTGAGGGACAAGCCTTCAAGAGTTAATAAAGAAACAAAAATTTTAAGCAAATATGATGTAATTTTATTACAGAAGCAAGTTTTATAAAAAATAATTGTATGATATTAGGGGCGGGACCAATAACTGCTCACGAAACAAATGAATATATTACTGTTAATAGTTTGTATAAACTTGTTGAACAATATAAAAAGCTTATAGAAAAATTTTGTAAATAGTAGTCCAGATATTTAACTGTTAAAACATTTTATAATAGAAATATTATGTGAAATATTATAAAACACTATGAAAAATTGTTAATTTATGATATAAAATACATAGATTAACAATTTTTTATAGTAGGAGGTTAAAAAATGATTGTTATATCAGGATGTTTAATAGTAAGAGATAATAAAGTATTAATGGTAAAAGAAGCGAAAAAGAAGTGTTATGGACAATGGAATATTCCAGCAGGATATGTAGATGAACCAGAAAAAATAACAGACGCAGCAATTAGAGAGATATATGAAGAAACTGGCTGTAAAGTAAAACTTACAGGAGTTTTACCAATGCTTACTGTTATTAAAGAAAATGAACAAAAGTTAATGGTGAGATTTACAGCAGATATTATTGAAGAAAATATAAAATTTGATACAGAAGAAATATTAGATGTGAAATGGATAGATATTGAAGAAATAAAAAATATGTCAAAAGAGCAATTAAGAGCATACAATGTAAATATGCAATTTATAAAAGATTTTGAAGCTAATAAGATATATCCTTTAGAAATATTTAATAATGATTTAAAATAGTGATAAAAAACAAGGAGTAATTATATATGAATTGTGATTTTGAAAATAAGGTTGCATTAGTGACTGGTGGAACATCAGGCATAGGAAAAGAGATAGCAAAACAAATGTAGCAAAAATCTATGCAGAATATATATAATGAAATATATGAGGAGGAATAAATATGCAAAAATTTAATTATCATCAACATACATATAGATGTGGGCATGCAGACTTAGATATGAAAGATGAAGAATACATAGAAGAATATATTAAAATGGGGTTTAAAAAAATAGCTTTTACTGATCATTGCCCAGAGAAGAATGAAATAGATAAAAGAAACGATATGAGAATGAAATATAATGCAAGAGATGAATATCTAAGTTCTATACAAAAATTAAAAGAAAAATATGCAGACAAAATAGAAATTGAGACGGGATATGAAGTAGAATATTTGCCTGGAGAAGAAGAAAACATAAAAGAGTTAAAGAACGAGACAAATAAAATTGTTTTAGGGCAACATTTCATTTATGATGATAATAAACAACTACGAATTTTTAACAGAGATAATTTTTCTGATGAAGAATTAATTAGATATGCAGAATATATTGAAAAAGCAATGCAATTAAATATACCAGATATAATTGTACATCCAGACATATATATGTGTAAAAGAGAAAAATTTGGAAATATAGAAAGTATAGTTGCAAATATGATATGTAAAGCAGCTGAAAAATATAATATACCTCTAGAAATAAATTTGTGTCAGGTGTTTAATAGAACATATTATGAAAATAAAAAATTAAATAATGACTCAATAGAAATACAAAACTCTAAGTTAAAAAATGTAGCTTATCCTTGTAGAGAATTTTGGGAGATTGCTGCAAAATACAATGTAAAAGTTTTATACGGAATAGATGTTCATCATAAAGAACAAATAATGCTATGGAATGAATTAGTAGAACTAGCAAATGAAATAATAGGAAAAGAAACAATAGAAAAGTTAAACTTTATAGAAAATCTTGATAATTAGGATAATATAAATTAATTTAAAATTAAGAGGAGTTTAAAATGGAAAATTATTTTATTATACATGGAAGTTTTGGAAGTCCATTTGGAAATTGGTTTTGTTGGTTACACGATTTTATTGAAGGAGAAGAAAAACAAGTATATGTACCAGATTTTCCTGTTGGAGTAGGATATCAAAATTATGAAAATTGGAGTAAATTGCTAAAAAATTATTTAGATTTAGGATTGATTAATGAAAATACAATAATAATAGGACATAGTATTGCACCTGTATTTATATCAAAATTTTTAGTTGAGAATAAAGTGAAAGTTGAAAAGCTAATTTTTGTATGTGGATTTAACAATTATCTAGGTATAAACGAAGAATATGATAATGTTAATGAAAGTATGTATTTTGATAATTTACAAGATGTAAAACAATATGCAGACGAAATAATATGTTTCTATTCAAATAATGACCCATATGTAAGATATGAAGTTGAAAAAGAATTTGCAGATACTGTCGCAACAGAACAAATTTTAATACCAAATGCGGGGCACATAAATAAAGAAAGTGGATATGATACATTTGAAGATATAGTAAATTATTTATAATGGAGTATAAAATGTTAAAAGATAAAAAAGTAATTATTTTTGATTTAGATGGGACACTTATTGATTCTATTGGAGTATGGAATGATATAGACAAAGAACTTATAAAAGCAATTGGAAATGGTGAAATTGATAATGTAGATATTGCAAAGCAAAGAGATTCTAAACTAAAAGAATACAGTAAAAGCGAAGATGCTTATCAAGAATATTGTAAATTTTTAAAGGAAAAATACAATTCTAAGATGTCTGCAACAGAAATAAGAAAATTACGATATGAGATTGCAGACCAGTATTTAAAAGAAAAAGTAGATTATAAGCCAAATGCCGAAGAAATATTAAAATATTTAAAACAAAAAGGATTTATATTAGTTATTGCAAGTTCGACAAACGATCGCACAATAGAAAAATATAAAAAAGAGAATAAGAAAATAATATCTAAAGCAAATTTTGAAGATACATTTTCATTAATATATTCAAAAGGTGCAGTAAAACAATTAAAACCAAACCCAGAAATTCATTACAAAATATTAAAAGAATTAAATGTAAAAAAAGAAGATTGCTTAATAATAGAAGATTCATTAATAGGAGTAGAAGCAGCAAATAATGCAGGGATAGAAGTTTGGGTAATGTACGATAAATATTCAGATTGTTACAGAAAAGAAATAAATAAATTATCACAATATCAATTTAAAGATTTTAATGAAATGTTATTGTATATGAAAAATGAATTAGAAGAAAATTAACGAAAAAAATAGGAGAATGTTTATGAATACTGATTTAGAAATTTTTTTAATAAATGCAAAGAAAGAAACTTATGCTAACAGCAATATTGAAAAAGTAACTTCCAGTAGACTAGGTTCAAATGATTATCATTATGAAGAAGTTATTAATGGAAAAAAATATGCTTATCATGATACATATTTTGGAGGAACTAAATTTATGGGAGAAGAAGTAGTGTATTGTGATAGCAATAAACCAATATGGGGAATGAACTATTATGGAGTAACTTTTGACGAATCACTTGGAGAAGAAGCAATGGATAATGCGTTAAGACCAGCACTAATGCAAGTGGGAGAAGATAAGAATGTTATTTCAACCAGAGGGCCTAGTAAGTTTGAAAATAATGGATATACATATTTTTTTAAAACAACTGGTTCAATAGAAAAATTTGATGGGATTGAACAAATTTATAAAGACGATATTTTAATATATGAACTTCATTGTTCAGGTGGAATTATTAAATAGGAAGGAAAAATAAATGAAAGTAGAACTAATTGGGACAGGTGCTATATATACAAAATACAACAGTGCTTGTACATTAATTAATAATGATATGATAATAGATATGCCTAATGGAACATTGAAACAGTTATTAAAGAAAAATTATAGTCCAAAAAATATAAAAACAATTTTAATTACCCATATGCATGGTGATCATATAGCAGATTTACCTTTTTTCTTAAAATATGTATTTCGATTTATTAATACAAACACTGAAATTACTATAGTAGGTCCAAAGGGAATAGAAAATAAAGTAGTTCAATTATTTGATGCTTATAATTTTGAAAGTAAAGAAGAAATAGAACAAACAATGAAAATAAAGTATATTGAGCTAGATAATCCTAACATTCTAATAGATGATATAAATGGATATAAAGTTAAATCAATTTTAGTTTCTCATGGAGAAGAAAAACCGTCATATGGTTATGTAATAAATAATGTGTTAGGTCTTACAGGTGATAGTGGAATTTGTAATGGTGTTGAAGAAATTGTAAATAATAGCAAAGTTACAATAGCAGATTCTTCATTTTTTGAAGGAGATGCCTGTCATTTGGGAATTGACAATATTTCATATCTTATAGAAAAGTATAAAAAACAAATTATAGCAACACATTTAAGAGATGTAACAAGAGAAAAATTTAAAAATAATAAAATAGAGAATTTTTTAGTAGTAGAAGATGGTTATCAATTTGAAATATAGAAAATAGGTTAGTGTAAAAATAAATCTTGAAAAATATACTAATATATAGTAAAATAATATAAGAGTAAATTGAATGGTCGCGTATAGCAAAGCTGAAAGGCTGCGTACGAGGAAAGTCCGGGCTCCATAAGAGCAATGATGCTGGATAACGTCCAGTGAAGGAAACTTTAAGGAAAGTGCAACAGAAAATAACCGCCATGTCTAGGAGGGTTCCCGCAAGACGTAGTTTTGTGGGAAAAAGGAGAAGTAATGAAGAAATATAATAAATCGAAAAATTCGATTTATTGATTTCGAAATTTGCTTTGATGTGGTAAGGGTGAAAAGGTGAGGTAAGAGCTTACCGCAAGTATGGTGACATATTTGGTCAATGTAAACCCCATCTGGAGCAACACCTTGTAATTCCAAGAAGGATAAGATGCTCTTTCATCTTCTTGGTACTGGTGGCTTAAGCCTTATAGCAATATAAGGAATAGATAAATGACCGTTCACGACAGAACCCGGCTTATAGATTTACTTATTTTTATATGAAAACAGATAGGAATAAACCTATCTGTTTTGTATTAATTTTATTATATCATTTGGTAAATTTGCTTCTATATTCATATGTTCCTTAGTTATTGGATGACTAAAACTTACCTTACAAGCGTGTAATGCTTGCCTGTCTATTAATTTAGAACTAGTTCCATACAAACCATCTCCAACAATAGGATGTCCAATATATTGCATATGTACACGTATTTGATGAGTTCTTCCTGTTTGTAAAGAAATATGTAGAAGTGACATATTATCGAATTCTTTTATAACATAATATTCAGTAATAGCTGTATCTCCATCATTTTTAACACATCTTTCTATAATGCTATTTTCTTTTCTTGCAATAGGAGCATTAATTACATCATATTTTTTATCTAATATTCTATGAACAACTGCAATATAATTCTTTTTTAAAGTATGATTATTCATTTGTTTTACCAAACATTCTTGTACATATTCATTCTTAGCAAAAATAACTATACCGAGAAGTGTCTCTATCTAATCTGTTTACAGGTCGTATTTTTCTTTTTAATCCAATTTTATCAAAGTAAAATCTAACACCATTAGATAGACTGTTCTCATAATGAAGTATAGATGGATGGATAGCTATACCGCTTGGTTTATTTAAAATAAGCATAGCTTCGTCTTCATATACAATATCTAGATTCATTCTTGTAGGAATAATATTTGAATTATCTTCTTCAAAGTCTAAATTAAGTTTTATTATATCATTCATATTAATTTCCCTATCTATATAAGTAACTTCATCATTTAATATTATTCTTTGATGATTTTTTAATTTCACAATAAGTCTACTAGACATATTAAATTCTTCTTTTAATACTTGCTTTATATTAAAATATCTATTATCTTTTACAATATATTCTAATTTCATAATTTCACCGTTTTTCATTATAAACTAAAATTATACAATAATCAAACAAAAATTATATAAGTTATTGTACTTTTTTAAAATACAAGATATAATATTTCTATAATAAAAATGGAGGTAAAAAATGTCGTTTATAGAAGAAATAAAAAATAGAGCAAAACAAAATATAAAAACAATTGTATTACCAGAGGCAACAGATGATAGAGTGTTAGAAGCAGCACATACTGTTTTAAAAGAAGGATTTGCAAATATTGTTTTGTTAGGAGAAGAAGAAAAAATATTAGAAAGAGCAAAAGATAAAGGGTTGGATTTATCATTAGCTACTATTATAAACCCAGTAAAATCAAATAAATATGAAGAATATGTTAATGCTCTTTATGAGCTACGTAAAGTAAAAGGAATGGAATATGAAACCGCAAAAGAATTACTAAAAGATACTGTTTATTTTGGAATGATGATGGTAAAACAAGGAGACTGTGATGGACTTGTTTCAGGAGCAATTCATTCTACAGCAGATACATTAAGACCTGCTTTACAAATATTAAAAACAGCTCCAAACACAAAACTTGTTTCAGCGTTCTTTTTAATGGTAGTTCCAAACTGTGAATTTGGAGAAAATGGAACTTTTGTATTTGGAGATTGTGGATTAAATGCATATCCAAATGAAGAAGAACTATCTGAAATAGCAATTTCTTCAGCAAATAGTTTTAAAATGCTTACAGGAAAAGAGCCTAAAGTTGCAATGCTATCATATTCAAGCAAAGCAAGTGCAAAATCTAATGAAGTTGATAAGGTTGTAAATGCAACAAAACTTGTAAAGGAAAAAGCACCAAATTTATTAGTTGATGGAGAACTTCAATTAGACGCTGCAATTGTTCCTGAAATAGGAAAAAGTAAAGCACCAGGAAGTACAGTTGCAGGATATGCAAATACCTTAATATTCCCAAACTTAGATGCTGGAAATATAGGATATAAACTAGTACAAAGACTAGGAAAAGCAGAAGCATATGGTCCACTATGTCAAGGAATAGCAAAACCAGTAAATGATTTATCTCGTGGATGTAGCGCAAATGATATTGTAGGTGTAGTAGCAATTACAGCCGTACAAGCTATTGACATAAAGCAATAAAAATGGTAAACTGGTTTAGTAACACAATAAGTTTATCCTAAAGGAGGAACAAGTATGGTAATGGAGAAAGAAATCAAAAAGGAGACTGGCAGTGAAAGTCTTCGGTTGGAACAGTTAGAGAAGAGACTCGATAGGTTGGAAAAGAAAAGCAATACTGCAAGTTTTCGACTGAGAGTTTTCGAATCACAGCTACATAGTTTAGTATGGGGATTGGTGATTTTGCTTTTCATGACATTGGTGGCAATCTTCTGCGTCGCAAAATATGAAAGAAAAGTTGACGCTCTGCAGGAAGAAGTCAGTATGTTACAGGAAGAAGTTAGAATGCTTCAGACAACAGAAAACATACAGTCAAATTGATCCTGAATGCACAGATACATTTGCAAATTTTTCTCTGTAAATCTTTGGTATAAGCAAATCCTTTACCTGCACAGTGATTATAACTGTGCGGGTTTTTAATTGAATAAAACTAAAATATAAGTAAATTTATATTTACAACTTTTTTTCTTAATGTTATAATAAGTATAATTTTTATAGGGAGGTTTAACTAATGAAGATATTAGTATTAAATTGTGGTAGTTCTTCTTTAAAATATCAGTTAATTGATATGGAAACAGAAGAAGTTTTAGCATCAGGAAAATATGAAAGAATAGGAGAAGATGAAGCATTTATTACTCATAAAGTAAATGGACAAAAAATAGAAATAAATCATCCTGCAAAAACTCATGAAGAAGCAGTTGATTTCACTCTAAAACAATTAATTAATCCAGAGTATAAAGTAATCGATTCGTTAGATGAAATAGAAGCAATTGGGCACAGACTTGTTCACGGTGGAGAGAAAATTGCTGAATCTGTTGTAATAGATGATAATGTAGTTGAAGTCTTAAAAGAGTGTACAGACTTAGCACCACTTCATAACCCAGCAGGAATTATAGGAATAGAAGCTTGTAAAAAAGTAATGCCTGGCAAACCAATGGTTGGTGTGTTTGATACAGCATTCCACCAAACAATTCCAGAAGAAAGATATTTATATCCAATACCATATGAATATTATGAAAAATATGGAATAAGAAAATATGGATTCCATGGTACATCACATATGTATGTATCTAAAAGACTTGCAGAAATTGAGAATAAATCAGTAGAAGATTTAAAAATTATTACATGTCACTTAGGACAAGGATCTAGTGTTTGTGCAATTGAAGGCGGAAAAAGTGTAGATACAAGTATGGGACTTACACCACTTGCAGGTGTTCCTATGGTAACAAGAAGTGGAGATATAGACCCATCAGTTGTTACTTTCATTATGAAAAAAGAAAATAAAACAGCTGTTGAGACAGAAAATCTTCTAAATAAAGCTTCAGGTGTACAAGGAATTTCAGGATTAGCTCCAGATTTTAGAGTAATAGAAAATGAAGCAGTAGAAGGAAATAAAAGAGCTCTAATTGCAATGAATAACTTTAAATATTCTGTTGCAGGATTTATTGCAAAATATGCCGCAGCAATGAATGGCGTAGATGCAATAATATTTACAGGTGGAGTTGGAGAAAACCAAATTAACATTCGTAAAGAAATTTGTGAGAGATTAGGATTTATGGGCGTTGAAATAGACGAAAATAGAAATAATGTAAGAAGTGAAGAAAGATTAGTTTCAAAAGATTCTTCAAAAGTAAGAGTATATGTAATACCAACAAATGAAGAATTAATGATAGCAAAAGAAACCGAAAAATTAGTAAAATAATGCAAAAATGTTTACATAAACCTAGAAAAGTGATATAATGTAACTATTCATAAAAAGTCTGTACAGGAGGAAAATATGAGCACTAAGATTAAAAAGACTGTAGAATTGCTTAAGGCAACAGCAAATGTTTTATTGACTTTTGCTGGATTTATTTGGGCTGTGTATATGCTTTTTGAAGCTGTGTTGCCCAACAACAATCAAGAGAGTGAAGCGTAAGCTTCATCTCTCTATATTTTAAAAAGTATTAGTAGGAGGATTAAAAGATATGGCAAAGATTTTAGAAGATATTTCAAGAACATTTAATGAATTTTTATTATTACCAAATTTAACAACAGAAGAGTGTATACCAGATAAAGTATCATTAAAAACACCACTTGTAAAATTTAAAAATGGAGAAGAACCAAAATATTCAGCAAACGTACCTATGGTGTCAGCAATTATGCAATCAGTTTCTGGAGAAGAAATGGGTATAGCACTAGCCAGAGAAGGTGGTGTTGCATTTATATATGGAGCACAATCAATAGAAGCTCAAGCTGAAATGGTTTATCATGTAAAAAAACATAAAGCTGGATTTGTTATAAGTGATTCAAACGTAAAAAGTGGAACTCCACTTCGAGATGTAATTGCATTAGTTGAAGAAACAGGTCATTCTACTGTAATTGTTACAGAAGATGGAACAGCAAATGGAAAATTTTTAGGAATTGTAACAGATAAAGATTACCGTATAACAAGAGATAACCAAGATACTCCTATTGATGAATTTATGACAAAAGCAGAAAATGTAGTTTCAGCAAAAAAAGGAATTACTCTTGCTGAAGCAAACGATATAATTTGGGAAAACAAAATAAATTGTTTACCAATACTAACAGAAGAAGGAAACTTAAAATATCTTGTATTTAGAAGAGATTATGAAGAAAGAAAAAATAATCCAAATTCATTATTGGATGAAAATAAACGCTATATTGTAGGAGCAGGTATTAATACAAGAGATTACGAACAAAGAATTCCAGCATTAGTAGAAGCTGGTGTTGATATGGTGTGTATGGATTCTTCTGATGGATATTCTGTATGGCAAAAAAGAACTATTGATTTCGTTAGAGAAAAATATGGAGATAGTGTAAAGATTGGTGCGGGAAATGTTGTAGATAAAGAAGGCTTTAGATATCTTGCAGAAGCTGGTGCAGACTTTATTAAAGTTGGTGTTGGTGGAGGATCTATATGTATCACTCGTGAAACAAAAGGAATTGGACGTGGACAAGCAAGTGCTTTAATAGATGTAGTAGCAGCACGTGATGAATATTTTGAAGAAACAGGTATATATATTCCAATTTGCTCAGATGGAGGAATAGTACATGACCATCATATTACAATAGCATTAGCGCTTGGAGCCGATTTTGTAATGATGGGAAGATATTTTGCAAGATTTGATGAAAGCCCAACAAGAGTATTAAAAGTAGGAAATACATATGTAAAAGAATATTGGGGAGAAGGTTCAAACCGTGCAAGAAATTGGCAAAGATATGACCTTGGTGGAAATGCTAAAAATAAACTATCTTTTGAAGAAGGGGTAGATTCATATATCCCATATGCAGGAAGTTTAAAAGATAATTTAGCTGTAACAGTAGCAAAAATAAAATCAACAATGTGTAACTGTGGAGCAACAACAATAAAAGAATTACACAAAAATGCAAGATTAACTCTTGTGTCAGAAGTAAGTATCGCAGAAGGTAGCGCACATGACGTTATGTTAAAAGAAGTAGATAAAAGTTATAAATAAAATTTAAGCAGAGATTTAGGTCTCTGCTTTTTAGAGTAATATAATAAACAAAACAGTGAAAATAAAATATATTGCTAAGATTTAGCACGCACAGCGATCAAACGAGGCGAAAGCCGAGTGCGATTGAAGAAGCCTTCATAAGCTTTGAAAATTGAAGGCTTCGACAGCAAGTGTAAACCTTAGAATGTATTTTATTTTCACTGCCTTGTTTATAAATCTATTGACAGAATATGTCGAAAGAGGTAATATTATAGTATGAATATTATTTGTATCAAATAATATATTAAAATAAAAGGGTGATAGAATTGAACAAGAAAAGAACTATTATTTGTGTAATAATAGTAATTGTGCTAATTGCTACTATAGCAAGCTTAGTATTGTATTTGAATTATGAAAATAATGTTATACCAACTATTTCTTTAATTGGAGATGAAAACATAAACTTACAACTTAATGATAATTATGAAGAACAAGGAGCACAAGCATTCTTAAAGGAAAATGATGTTAGTGAAAATATAGTAATAGATGGAAAAGTTGATACATCAAAAATAGGTGAATATAGACTAAAATACACTATATTTAATTCAAAAAATGAAATTCCTGTATCAGTAGAAAGAGTTGTAAATATAGAAGATAAAATACCTCCAACAATAACTTTAAAAGGGAATACTGAAGTAAACATTAATGTTGGTGATACATATAAAGACGAAGGGTGCACAGCTTTAGATAATTATGATGGAGATATTACAAATAAAGTTAGTATAACAGGAGAAGTTGATACTAAAAAAGAGGGAACATATACAATTACATACAAAGTAGCAGATTCTTCTAATAATATAACAGAAACTAGTAGAAAAGTAATTGTAAAGAAAAAGCAAGTCTCAGTTACAACAAGTGCGTCTACATCAAAAGTAAATACCTCTAAAAGAGGACTTCCTGTGTTAATGTATCATTTCTTTTATGATGCAAAAAAAGGGGAAAAGGGAGCAGATAATAACTGGATGGAGGTATCAGCATTTGAGGCACAAATGAAATATTTAGCAGATAACAACTATTATTTTCCATCTTGGAATGAGGTGGAAGCATATATAAATGGAACAAAAACATTACCTGCAAAAAGTGTTGTAGTAACAATAGATGATGGCGATGCATCTTTTATAAAATATGCTATTCCAATTATAGAAAAATATAATGTAAAAGCAACATCTTTTGTTGTAACAAGCTGGAATGGAAACTGGCTTCCAAAATCTTATAAGTCAAGCCATTTGGATTTTCAATCACATTCACACGATATGCATAGGTCAGGAGCTAATGGAAAGGGAAGATTTGTTAATTTAAGTTATAAAGATGCATTAGAGGATGTAACCAAATCAAAAAATATAATAGGAAATTGTACAGTATTTTGTTATCCATTTGGACATTATAATGATAATGCAATAAAAGTACTAAAGGATGGGGGATATAAGTTAGCATTTACAACAAAGAGTGGAAGAGTATATCCTGGACAAAATAAATTTGCCTTACCACGAGTTCGTATGTCAAAAGGAATTAGTATGTCTGCATTTAAGGAGGCTGTGAAATAGTTGCAAAATTATGTAAAATGTTATATAATATTCTATAGTAACTGATAATTTGTTTGATAGCAATAATGTCAAACTAAATTTGAAAAGAAAGGAAAGTTCATAATGGTAGAAAACATCATTGTTAGTTCCGTTCTTACGGACCTTAAGTTAGGAGTAATCCAGTTGTGGCAGGTTAGTTCAACGCTTGAAAAGAAAGGAGTTTATTCCTTTGATAACGAGAGGTTAACCAGAAAAATTACAGAGACTTATGAAAAAGAGAACCCTTGCTGTTAAAGCAAGGGTTCTCTTTTTCAATAAATTTTATTCCCATTCAATTGTTGCAGGTGGTTTTCCTGTTATATCATAAACTATTCTATTTATATGATCAACTTCATTTACAATTCTAGCTGAAACTTTTTCTAAAACATCGTATGGAATTCTTGCCCATACAGCTGTCATAAAGTCTGTAGTAGAAACAGCACGAAGTGCAACAGTATAATCATAAGTTCTATCATCACCCATAACACCAACACTTCTTAGGTTTGTTAAAACTGCAAAATATTGGTTAATATCTTTATCAAGACCTGCTAATTTAATTTCTTCTCTAAAAATAGCATCTGCATCTTTTAAAATAGTTAATTTATCGTCTGTAATATCTCCAATTACACGAATTGCAAGTCCAGGACCTGGGAATGGTTGACGATATACTAAATTCTCTGGAATACCTAATTCCAAACCAGTTTTACGAACTTCATCTTTAAATAAATCTCTTAATGGTTCAACAATTTCTTTAAAATCAACATAGTCTGGAAGTCCTCCTACATTATGATGGCTCTTAATAGTAGTTCCTTTACCCAAGCCACTTTCAATAACATCTGGATAAATAGTTCCTTGTACTAAATAATCTACTGTTCCAATTTTTTTTGCTTCTTCTTCAAATACACGAATGAATTCTTCTCCAATTATTTTTCTTTTTGTCTCAGGATCTGTAACACCTGAAAGTTTTTCTAAGAAACGATCTTTTGCATCTACTCTAATTAAATTAATATCAAATTGATTTCTAAAGATTTCTTCTACTTCGTCACCTTCATTTTTACGAAGTAGGCCATGGTCAACAAATATACAAGTTAAATTTTTACCTATAGCTTTATGTAATAAAACTGCAGCAACAGAAGAATCAACTCCACCAGATAAAGCACACAAAGCTTTTTTATCTCCAATTTTTTCTCTTAAACTTTTTATAGATTCTTCTACAAAAGAAGACATTTTCCAATCTCCAGAACATCCACAAATATTAAATAAAAAGTTTTTTATAATATTAGTTCCATTTACAGTATTATTTACTTCTGGATGAAATTGAATTCCATAAAGTTTCTTTTCAGCATTTTCCATAGCAGCAGTAGGGCAAGTAGCAGTTTTACCAATTACTTTAAAGCCATCAGGAACCTGTGATACAAAATCTGTATGGCTCATTAAGCAATCATTTATATCTTCAAATCCCTTAAATAGTAAAGAAGAATTATCAATTGTAACAGGCATTACACCGTATTCACGTTTATCTGCTCTTGTAACACATCCACCTAAAGTATGAGTCATTACTTGTATACCATAACAAATTCCTAAAATAGGAATACCTAGTTCAAATATTCTAGGATCGCACATTTTAGCATCTTCTACATAAACACTTGATGGACCACCTGTAAAAATAATTCCTTTTGGATTTTTTTCTTTAATTTTTTCGATTGAAATATCATAAGGTACAATTTCTGAGTACACATTACATTCTCTAACACGTCTTGCGATTAATTGATTATATTGACCAAAAAAATCTAATATTAAAATAGTTTCATTCGCTTTCAAAATTTTCTCCTCCTAAATTACAAATTTGTATATATTTTAACACAATTTAGCAAAAAAGTACAGATATTTTTCTCTTTTACATTGAAAACGTTTATGGTATCCGAGTTAATAGTATCGAATTATATGTATATTTATGCCAAACAAATATTGTAAGTTAACAAAATAAATGATATAATTCCAATCGAGGGTGATTATAAGATGGAAGAAATGATAGATGTTTTAGATGAAAACGGAATAAAAACAAGTGAAATTTTAACAAGAAAGGAAGTACATAAGAAAGGAATATGGCACAGAGTTATTGTTGTTGCAATTATTGATAATAACAATCAAGTCTTAATGCAACAACGCTCTTATAAAAAAGATACAAATCCAGGGAAATGGGATATATCAGTAGCAGGACATATATCAGCTGGGCAAACTTCTTTAGAAGCTGCTATAAGAGAAGTAGAAGAAGAAGTTGGAATTCATTTATATGATAAAGATTTACAATATATTTTTACAACAAAAAATGAAAGCAGACCAAAAGAAGACCATATTGCAAAACATTTTTACGATTTTTATATTGCAAAAATAAGTGAAATTGATATAGACCATATAACATTACAAGAAAGTGAAGTTGAAAATGCAAAATTAGTTAATAAAGAAGAATTCAAATATATGGTAGAACATGAAGATATGGTAAAAAGAGATGAAATTTACAATGCTCTATTAGAATACTTATTTGAAAAATAGGAGGAACTGATGGAAATATTAAATAATTGGTTATTATATGTGGTTTTGTATTTAGTTTTTGCAACAATATTTACACAATTTTTTAAGGTTACAACAAAAAAATTAAAAAATGCAGGAGCATTGACAATACTACTACAAATGGGAGCAGGAGTAGTTTCTTTACTTTTATGTCCGATGTTTGAATTTAAATTTCCAACTGATATAAAAGTATATATTATGCTTGCTATATCAATTGTATTTTATGCAATAACAGATAGAGTTAATACAACTGTACGAAGTGGTATAGAAGCATCGACTTTCAGTATGTTAAAGCAATTATCAACTACATTTATGATATTTGCGGGTTTAATAATTTTTAAAGAAGATTTTGTTTTAACAAAATTTATTGGTGCAATGCTTATTATCTTTAGTAATATTATTATATTTTATAAAAAAGGTAAATTTCAATTTAACAAATATATTTTATTAGGAATACTAGCAAATATTTCTTATACAGTTGCTTTATTTTTAGATGTAAATATTTCGGATAATTTTAACTTACCATTCTATGTAGCACTAACACTGATTATACCAGCCATTTTAATTATGATTACTGAAAGAATAAAACCATCTGAAATAAAAAATGAATTGGTTAATGGAAATAAAAAAGCAATACTAATAACAGCTTTATCATGGGGAATAACGATAATCGTACAGCTAAGAGCATATCAATTAGGAAATGTAACAATAATTGCACCACTTTGTGCTTTAACAGTAATGTTAAATGTAATCTTTGGATATTTGTTTTTAAATGAAAGGGATACTTTAGTAAGAAAAATTATTTCTGCAATATTGATAATTACTAGTATTATCCTGATAAAAATTTAATAAAAGATTTTGAACCAGGTTGCAAAATTTACATAATTTCATAATATATTATATAGAACAACAAAAGAGAGGGGGCTATATATTTTGAAATTAGAAGGTAAAAAAGTAGGTTTTGCAATGACTGGTTCTTTTTGTACATTTAAAAGCACAATTCCCAAAATAAAGGAAATCGTTAATCAAGGAGCAGAAGTTATACCAATTATGTCCTTTAATGCCTATAACCTGGATACAAAGTTTGGAAAAGCACAAGATTTTATAGATGAAATAGAAGAAATAACAGGTAAAAAAATTATTCATACAATTGCAGATGCAGAACCCATTCGGACCAAAAAAAATGACTGATATTATGATAATTGCACCTTGTACTGGTAATACAATTTCAAAACTTGCAAACGCTATAACAGATACACCAGTGACAATGGCTGCAAAATCGCATTTAAGAAATAACAATTCTTTAGTAATTGCAGTATCTACAAATGATGCTTTAAGTGGTAGTGCATCAAATATAGGTACTTTATTAAATAGAAACAATTATTTTTTTGTTCCATTGAGGCAAGATAATCCAATAACTAAACCACGTTCTTTAGTTTTTGATCCAGAATATATTATAAAAACATTAGAATTCGCATTAGATAAAGAACAAATACAACCAATTATATTATGAACATAATCATCTCCGCAACTATTATATAGTTGTGGGGTTTTTTTATATCAATTATATATTATAAAAAATAATACGAACATTTTTTCACTTTTTTATAAAAAAGTATTGACAAAGAACTCTTGTTCGTTTATAATAAACTCACAAAAAGAAAATGTGTTCGTGTGATTATCATATGAAGATATATAAGTAGGGGGAATATAAAATGAAATTAAAAATCGTTAATTTATCAAAATTTGTAAGAAGTATTTTAGTTATATTAGGAATAATAATATGTATTAGTTTATTTATAAGTAATATAAGTTTTTCACATACAGAAACAAAATATAAAACAGTTTATACATCAAATGGAGATACTTTATGGAGTATTGCAAAAGAAGAAAAGAATTCAAATTCTTATTATTCAAATAAAGATGTTAGAGATATTGTAAACAATATAAAATCAATAAATAATCTAAGCACTTCTGATTTATCAATAGGACAGAAATTAATTATACCTAGTATATAATTTATGGGGGCTGTAGAGTGGAAATAGTGACTGCATATATATGCAGTCACTATCTATGTATCAATTTATTTTTTTTGTATTATAAATTTTTTTAATTTAAACTTATAAGTAAATATAGAACTATATATTTGCTAAAGGATTGCTTTCTACTGCATTACGAACTCTTTCATTTTCAACATGAGTATATATTTCAGTAGTAGAAATGCTAGCATGTCCAAGCAGTTCTTGTAAGGCACGTATATCTACATTTCCATATTGATACATAAGAGTTGCAGCTGTATGTCTAAGTTTATGGACAGAATATTTATTTGTATCAAGTCCAGCTTTTCTTAGTTCGTTTTTTATAATATATTGTACCGTTCTATTACTAATACGTTCACGTCTTTCACTTAAAAATAATGCATCTTTAGAATCATACTTAACGCCTTCTTTAGGTCTAATAGTTAAATACTCTTTAACAGCTCTCATACAAGCATTATTTAAGTATATAGTACGTTCTTTATTACCTTTACCTATAACTGTCATTTTACAGTCATCAAATTTAATATCTTTTATATTAATATTAACAAGCTCTGATAAACGCATCCCACAATTTAAAAATAGGGTAGTAATAGCATAATCTCTTTCACTATTTCTATTATCTTCATTACCAGCAACATCTAATAATTTTTTACTATCATCTAAAGTAAGATACTTAGGCATACGTTTTTCTTGTTTTGGAGTTTCCAAATTTTGGGCAGGATTAACATCTATTAGCTTTGCTTTTGCTGATAAATATTTAAAGAATATACGTATACTAGAAACCTTCCTTGCTCTAGTTGCAGGTTTACTTCTTAACTCTGTTGCAAGATATGATACAAATGCATGTATATCATCAAGAGTAATCTTTTTTATTGTATTTAAATCTATATCTTTTATAGTGATTTTTGAAAAGTCAGTTTCATTTGTAAGACCAAAATGTATTTTTATATATTTAAGAAATGTAGCAAGGTCATAGTTATATTCTTTTATTGAATTTGGTGATTTATTTAATATCGTTATACTATAATCTAAAAAAGAATTTAGATATTCTGGATTATCCTCTCTATTAATCATATAAAACCTCCAAGTTTAAATTTAACCAACTAAATTATACATCAAAACAGAAAAATTTTGTACAATGTTTAAGTAATTTTATATAAAAACTTTGTAATGGCTATAAAAAGTATTAATAATTCATTTGACAAAAACAAGTTTAAATTATACAATGCTTAAAGTGTGATATCACACTAACTAATTACTTGAAATAAGAAATGGAGAAGACTATGCAATCTTTACAAGAATTATATAAAATAGGAAATGGACCATCAAGTTCACATACAATGGGACCTAAAAGAGCAACTGAAATATTTAAAAACAAATATCAAAATGCTGATAAGTTTAAAGTTATATTATATGGTTCACTTGCTCTTACAGGTAAAGGTCATTTAACAGACTACATTATAGCGAAAACGTTAGAAGGCTATGAAGTAGAAATCGAATTTGATACACAAACAGAATGTGATGTTCATCCAAATACTTTTGACATATTTGCATATAAAGAAGGACAATTATTAGATAATTGGAGAGTGTATTCAATAGGTGGTGGAACTTTCAAAATTGCAGACAAAAAAGATGTTATTATTGATGACGTTTATCCTCAAAAGAATTTTAATGAAATAAAAGAATATATAAAGCAAAACAATATAGATTTATATGATTATGTATGTTTAATAGAAGGAAAAGAAAAAATAACAGAGTTTTTAGTCCAAGTTTGGGAATCAATGCAACAAACAATAAAAAATGGTTTAACAACAACTGGAATAATACCAGGAAGATTAAATCTAAAAAGAAAAGCAAAAAGTATTTATGACAATAAATTAGAATTTGAAACAGATGATATTAAGAAAACAAGATTACTTAGTAGCTATGCTTATGCAACTAGCGAAGAAAATGCAAGTGGAGGAATTATTGTAACAGCTCCAACTTGTGGAGCATGTGGAGTATTGCCAGCTGTTTTATATTATATGAAAGAAGAACATCACATTGATGATGAAAAAATAATTAAGGCCTTAGCAGTTGCAGGTGTAATAGGGAATATTGTAAAAACAAATGCTTCTATTAGTGGAGCTGAATGTGGTTGTCAGGCTGAAATTGGAACGGCTTGTTCTATGGCTGCTGCTGCAGTTGCATATTTATTGGAATTAGATATTGATAGAATTGAAAATTCTGCAGAAGTTGCAATGGAACATCATTTAGGATTAACTTGTGATCCTATATATGGATATGTTCAAATTCCATGTATAGAAAGAAATGCTGTTGCAGCAATGCGTGCATTTGATGCAGCTATACTATCTTCAATGCTAGAAACAAATAAGAAAATTTCATTTGATTTGGTTGTAGAAACGATGTATGAAACTGGAAAAGATTTAGGTAAACATTATAGAGAAACAAGTGAAGGTGGATTAGCTAAGAAATATTGTAGAAATAAGTATTTTAATAAAGATTTATCATAAATAGTATAAATTAGAGAATGCATCCTAAAATTCAGGATGCATTTTGGATAATATTTAGAATATACAGAATAAAATACTACTTTCTTACATTGACGAATCTTTTTTTTCGTCAAATTCGTCAACTACTCCAAGCAATTTCATAGCAAATCTCTTTCTTTCTTCCGCTGTCAAATGAGGGGGAACCCTACCACCATATGGAACAATTTCATCTTCATATCCTACATATCCTAATGGAGTATGGGTCCGAAGTCGATAAATTGGATTTTCATACATTCTTAATATCCTCCTTAAATACAAAACCTATCAACAGTATCTTAGTTATTATATATCTTTATTTTATACAAAGTCAAGAGGTGGGACGATTTATGTTCATTAAAGGATGTAGGTTTGTCAAACATATGTCACACTTTCTTAGAAATAACTATAGTTGAAATA
>CAOJFV010000009.1 GCA_948434985.1 uncultured Clostridium sp. | reverse complement strand
AAGAATTATTAATGAACCAACAGCAGCATCACTTGCTTATGGAATGGATAAAGAAGATCAAGACCAAAAAATTATGGTATATGATTTAGGTGGAGGAACATTCGATGTTTCAATACTAGATATTGGTGATGGGGTATTTGAAGTTTTAGCAACAAGTGGAAATAACCATTTAGGTGGAGATGACTTCGACCAAAAAATTATAGACTACCTAGTAGCAGAATTCAAAAAAGAACAAGGTGTTGATTTATCAGCAGATAAAATGGCAATGCAACGTTTAAAAGAAGCAGCTGAAAAAGCAAAAATAGAATTATCAGGTGTTCAACAAACAAATATCAACTTACCATTTATTACAGCAGATGCAACAGGACCAAAACATATGGATATTACATTAACAAGATCAAAATTTGAAGAATTAATTCGTGATTTAGTAGAATCAACAGCTACACCAGTAAATCAAGCATTAAAAGATGCAGGAGTAACAGCTAGTGATATTCATAAAGTACTACTTGTTGGTGGTTCTACAAGAGTACCTTGTGTACAAGAACTTGTTAAGAGAGTAACAGGAAAAGAACCAGATAAAGGAATAAACCCAGATGAATGTGTTGCAATTGGTGCAGCTATTCAAGGTGGTGTACTTTCAGGAGATGTTAAAGATTTAGTATTACTTGATGTAACACCATTATCACTAGGTATTGAAACATATGGTGGAGTATTTACAAAATTAATTGAAAGAAATACAACAATACCAACTAAAAAATCACAAATATTCTCAACAGCAGCAGATGGTCAAACAAGTGTTGAAGTACACGTACTTCAAGGTGAACGTGAAATGGCTGCATACAACAAAACACTAGGAAGATTCCAATTAACAGGAATACCAGCAGCTCCTCGTGGAGTACCACAAATAGAAGTAACATTTGATATAGATGCAAACGGTATAGTTCATGTATCTGCAAAAGATATGGCAACAGGAAATAGCCAAGATGTATCAATTACTGCAAGCACAAATCTTTCTGATGAAGATATTGAAAAAGCTGTTAAAGATGCAGAAGCACATGCTAGTGAAGATAAAAAGAAAAAAGAAGAAATTGAAGCTAGAAATAATGCTGAAAGTCTTGTATACAACAGTGAAAAGACATTAAAAGATTTAGGAGATAAAGTTTCAGGAGAAGAAAAAGCAAAAGTAGAAACTGAAATTGAAAATGTTAAAAAATCATTAGAAGGTACAGATGTAGATAAAATTAAAGAGGCAACAGAAAAATTAACTGGGGTTTTCTATGAAATATCTGAAAAATTATACAAACAAGCAAATCCAAATGCAGGTGCAGAAGGAGTAGATTCAAATGCAGGGGCAAATGATTCAAGCGATAATGGAAATGTATATGATGCAGATTACAAAGTAGAAGAAGGAGAAAATAAATAATGGATGATTATGTTAGTTTTATAGATATTGATGGAAATGAAATTTCTTCTGAAGATATCTCATCACATATTGGCTTAGCAAGAAAGATAGTAGATGAAAATCTAGAGTTGAAAAATGAATTTGAGAAAAGTGGAAAAGATGCTATGAATTTTCTGATATTAGATAAAGGTTATATTGCAAGAGGAACTATTGGGAATTATTATAGAAACATTTCATATGCGTCAGATAAAATTTCTGAAAAACAAAAGAAAATTATAGTATACTATAAAGAAGAAGGATATGGAACAACAGATTTTACACAAGAATTAAAAAAAGTACAAGAACATGATAGAGACTAATTGAATTTTAAAGAGGTTGGAAATATGAAATAAACTCCAACCTCGTATTTGAAAGAAAATTTGGAGGACAAAAATGGCTGAACAAAAAAGAGATTATTATGAGGTTTTAGGGGTAGAAAAAAATGCAAGTGATGATGAGTTAAAAAAAGCATATAGAAGACTTGCTAAAAAATATCACCCAGATGCAAACCCAGATAATAAAAAAGAAGCAGAAGCAAAGTTTAAAGAAGTAAATGAAGCATATGAAAACTTATCTGATCCTGGGAAAAGAAGAATGTATGACCAATTTGGACATAACGGACCTGGGGGCTTTGGTGGTGGAGGACCAGGTGGGTATTATTCATATTCTACATCTGGTTTTGACGGCTTTGATATGGGAGATTTAGGAGATATTTTCTCTTCATTCTTTGGAGGAGGATTTAATGGAAGGTCATCATCAAGAGCCAATAATGGACCAACTAAAGGTGCAGACTTAAGATATAATATGGAAATTACCTTTGAAGAGGCCTTTTTAGGAGTAGAAAAAGAAATTAACATTACTCGTGAAGATACTTGTGATACATGCCATGGAAGTGGTGCAAAACCGGGAAGTAAAGTTGATACCTGTACAATGTGTAATGGAACAGGAAGAATTCAACAAGTACAAACAACAATACTTGGTCAAATGCAAACTACAAGAACATGTCCAACTTGTTATGGAGAAGGAAAAGTTATAAAAGAACCTTGTGAAAATTGTAGGGGAAAAGGAATTGTAAGAAAACAAGCAAGAATAAAAGTAAAAATACCAGCAGGAATAGATGAAAATCAAACTGTTGTATTAAGAGGAGAAGGAGCGCCAGGAACAAAAGGTGGTCCAAAAGGAGATTTATACATAACAGTTCACATTAAAAGACATAGTATTTTTACAAGACAAGATTATAATGTACTGTGTGATATACCTATTACTTTTACACAAGCAACATTAGGTGCAGAACTTGAAATACCAATGGTAGACGGTTCGAAAGAAAAATTCAAGATTCCAGAGGGTACACAAACAGGAACACGTTTTAGAATAAAAGGTAAAGGATTTAAAGCAGTAAACAGAAATTATGAGGGAGATTTAATCTTTACAGTAGAAGTTCAAACACCAAAACGTTTATCTAAAGAACAAAGAGAACTTCTAGTTGAACTTGCAAAAACAATGAATGAACAGCCACCCGTGAAAAAGAGAGGAATATTTGGATAATAAACAGCCCGCTATTTAGTGGGCTGTTTTTAGGAAATTTACCTTTAGAACATTAACTGCTTCTGCGAAATCCATATCGAGGTTTAAATTATGTTTAATGAAATTTTCACATAAAGCAAGTGCTTCAGCTGGAGTATAGTTTTTCGAATAAGTGTGTAAACTCCAATTTCGAAAAAGAACTAATGGGATAGGGGATTTTTTATATGCTAAAGCAAATAACAGCAATATAATCTCCCGTTCGTCTGTTCCTTCTGGATAGTTTTCCATATTCGATTTTAAATAATTCATTAAAGCTTCAAAATTTGGTGCAGATGTGTTGTCTGATGATTGCATAAGTAATATCCTCCATATCAATTATTATTTAAAATATATACTTGAACTTATATATATATTAACATAAATTACAATAAAAAGCAAATAACAGAAAATACTATTGTGTTCTTGTATAATTAACGCATTTTGCATTATTATAATCTTATAGTCTAAACTGCAATCTTGTATTATAAAAAATATTAAATAATACTTGCAAAGTATTATTTTTTGATATAGAATTGAATTGACCTAAATAAAATGGGTATAATACAAAAGATAGGAAAAATAATAAAATTTAAGGAGGAAAAATTATGTCAGTAAGAGTAGCCATTAATGGTTTTGGACGTATAGGACGTCTAGCATTTAGACAAATGTTTGGAGCAGAAGGATATGAAATTGTTGCAATAAACGATTTAACAAGTCCTGAAATGCTTGCACACTTATTAAAATATGATTCAGCACAAAAAAGATATGAAAAAGCAGATACAGTAGTAGCAGGAGAAGATTCAATTACAGTAGATGGAAAAACAATAAAAATATATGCAGAAAAAGATGCAAAAGATTTACCTTGGGGAGAAATTGGTGTAGATGTTGTATTAGAATGTACAGGTTTCTATACAACAAAAGAAAAAGCACAAGCTCATATTGATGCAGGAGCTAAAAAAGTAGTTATATCAGCTCCAGCTGGAAAAGATTTACCAACAGTAGTATTTGGTGTAAATGAAAATATTTTAACAAAAGAAGATAAAATAATTTCAGCAGCATCTTGTACAACAAACTGTTTAGCACCAATGGCAAAAGCATTAAACGATTTTTCACCAATCGAATCAGGAATAATGACAACAGTTCATGCTTATACTGGAGATCAAATGGTACTTGATGGACCTCACAGAAAAGCTGATTTAAGAAGAGCAAGAGCAGCTGCTGTAAATATTGTTCCAAACTCAACAGGAGCAGCAAAAGCAATAGGACTTGTTATTCCAGAATTAAATGGAAAATTAATAGGATCTGCACAAAGAGTTCCAGTTCCAACAGGTTCAACAACAATACTTATAGCTGCTGTAAAAGGAGAAGACATTACAGTAGAAAAAATAAACGAAAAAATGAAATCTGTAGCAAATCAATCTTATGGATATACAGAAGAATTATTAGTATCTTCTGATGTTATAGGAATAACATATGGTTCATTATTTGACGCAACTCAAACAATGGTAACAAAAATAGAAGATGGTTTATATCAAGTTCAAGTAGTTGCATGGTATGATAATGAAAATTCATATACAAGCCAAATGGTAAGAACAATAAAGTACTTTGCTGAATTAGGCTAAATTTAAAGAAATAAACAATATTATAAACTTAAAAAAGAATACTTGAAAAGTATTCTTTTTTAGTATACAATGGTATCGCTGGATAAAAATAGGATATAATACATTATGGTGAAAATTACCTATTTAAAACCCTAACATTATTATAATTTTGTTTGAGGTTAAAAAATTACGAGAGCAGCGATATGCTCTAGATGGAGGTTTTTATGAATAAGAAAACAGTAAAAGACATTGAAGTAAAAGGAAAAAAAGTATTAGTTCGTTGTGATTTTAACGTACCACAAGATGAGAATGGAAATATTACAGATACAAGAAGAATTGTATCATCATTACCAACTATAAAATATTTATTACAAAATGGAGCTAAGGTTATTCTTTGTTCTCACCTTGGTAGACCAAAGGGAGAAGTAAAAAAGGAATTTAGTTTAGCACCTGTAGCTAAAGAACTTTCTAAAGAATTAGGATGTGATGTAAAACTTGCAGATGACATAGTAGGAGAAAGTGCAAAAAGTTTAGTAGCTAATATGAATGAAGGAGAAGTAGTTTTACTTGAAAATGTTCGTTTTGATGCAAGAGAAGAAAAAAATGATCCTGAAATGGCATGTGAACTTGCAAATCTTGCTGAAATATATGTAAATGATGCGTTTGGAACCTCTCACAGAGCACATGCTTCAACTGCAGGAGTAGCTGATTATTTACCAGCAGTTTCAGGCTTCTTAATTGAAAAAGAAATTGATTTTATGGGAAATGCACTAGAAAATCCTAAAAGACCATTTGTAGCTATTTTAGGAGGAAAAAAAGTTTCTGACAAAATAGGAGTTATAAATAGTTTACTTGAAAAAGTAGATACATTAATGATTGGTGGAGCAATGGCATATACTTTCTTTAAGGCGCAAGGATATGAAGTTGGAAACTCTATTTGTGAATTAGATAAACTAGATTTAGCAAATGAATTAATGGAAAAAGCAAAAGCTAAAGGTGTAAAATTAATGCTTCCAGTTGATACAAAATTAGGAAAAGAATTTGATAAAGACACAGAAAGTAAAACAGTAAAATGTACAGAAATACCAGTTGGTTGGGAAGGTTACGATATAGGAGAAGAAACAATAAACTTATATAAAGAAGAATTAAAAAATGCTAAAACAATAGTATGGAATGGACCTTTAGGATTATTTGAATTTGATCAATTTGCAATAGGAACAAACGAAATTGCAAAAACACTTGCTGAAGTAGAAGCTATAACAATAATAGGTGGAGGAGATTCAGCAGCAGCTATAGAAAAAGCAGGATTAGCAGATAAAATGACACATATTTCTACTGGTGGTGGAGCAAGCCTAGAATTTTTAGAAGGTAAAAAACTACCAGGAATTGAATGCTTACAAGATAAATAATATGGAATAGAGGACGTAGAATTAATGGATAACAATTTACAACAAAGTTTTACAAGATATGTAGAAAAGAAAAATGCTGAAAAAGAAAAAATTGATTTATATGATAAAGATAGGAACTATGTAAGAACAATTTATCGAGGAGAAGAGATAAAACAGAATGAATGGAAAAAATGTATATTGTGTTTTATTGTAGATAAACAAGGAAATGTTATAGTAGAATATAAAAGAAATGGAGAAAAAGATGGATGTTCTGGACATATAAAACAAAATGAAGTTGCTACACAAGCTGTATTACGAGAATTATATGAAGAACTTAAAATTGAAATGGAAGAGTCATTAAATGCAGTACATTTAGGAAATATAGCAATTAATTTTGAAGAAACAGAACAAAAACTACAATGCTTCTTGGATGTTTATTGTTTGTTCAGAACAAAAGATACTCCATTAGAACCAGATGAGCAAGAAATTGAAAAAATAGAACGTATTCCTGTTAGAAAATTTCTTAAAGAATTTATAAATAATGAAATTTTTCCGTGTGTCGAAGGATATATACCGATTATAGAAAAGTTTGTAAAATTATATATAGAAGAAATGTTTGAAAGAACTATGGTTGCAGAATTTGAAATATAATAAAATAGAGGTTGATATCGATATCAACTTAAAAAATTGGAGGTTAAAAATTATGAGAAGAAAAGTAATTGCAGGAAACTGGAAAATGAATAAAAACCCAGAGGAAGCTCGTAAATTTATGGAGGAATTTGTTCCATTAGTAGAAAACACAGAAAATGAAGTTGTAATTTGTGCACCATATATAGATTTAAAATGTTTAGTAAAACATTTTAAAGGTACAAATGTAAAAATAGGTGCTCAAAATATGCATTGGGAAGAATCGGGAGCATATACTGGTGAAGTATCAGGTTCTATGCTAAAGTCTATTGGTGTAGAATATGTTATTATTGGTCATTCAGAAAGAAGACAATACTTTGCTGAAACTGATGAAACAGTAAATAAAAAAATAAAAGCAGCTTTTAAAAATGAATTAAAACCAATTGTATGTGTAGGAGAAAGTCTAGAACAAAGAGAAGAGGGAAAAACAAAAGAGATAATAACTACACAAACAAGACTTGCTCTAGATGGATTAACTCCTGAACAAGTAGAAAACACAATAATTGCGTATGAACCAATTTGGGCAATTGGAACAGGAAAAACTGCAACAAGTGAAGATGCAAATAACAGTATTAAAGAAATTCGTGACGAAATTTGTAAAATATATGGACAAAATGTAGCAAAAAGAGTTATAATCCAATATGGCGGTAGTGTAAAAGCGGGAAATGCAAAAGAACTATTTAGCACATCTGATATTGATGGAGCATTAGTTGGAGGAGCAAGCTTAAATCCAGAAGACTTTGTAGGAATAGTAAATTATTAAAAATGTAAATATAAGGGAAGTATACTAAAGGGGGCTAAATAAATGAAAGAAGAGGAGAAAAAGAATATGGAAAATTTAGCGTACAACATTAAAAAGTATACTTATCAAGATTTATTAGAAATTGATGATAACAAAAGATATGAATTAATTGATGGAGTAATATATGAAATGAGTTCTCCAACAACAATTCATCAAGAAATAGTAGGAGAATTGTATGTACAGTTTTATAACTATTTAAAAGGCAAAAGATGCAAAGTTTTTGTTTCACCGTTAGATGTATGTTTATCAGGAGTTAAAGATACTAATAAAGAATATAATGTTGTTGAACCAGATGTTATATTGGTCTGCGATAATGAAAAAATTACAGATAAATGTATTTTGGGAGTACCAGATTTATTAATAGAAGTTCTTTCAAAAACTTCAAGAAAACATGATACTTTTATAAAATTTAATTTATATGAGCGATATGGAGTAAAAGAATATTGGATTATTGATACAGAAGCAGAAACAATTTCTCAATATATATTAAATGAAAAAAATATATATACATTACAAAAGATATATGAAGTTACAGAAGATGTAAAGGTAAATGTATTAGAAAATTGTACTATATCATTAAAAGAATTATTAAAAAAAGATTAAACAACAAACTTAAAGAGAATAAAAGGAAGGTAATAAATTTATGGAAAACAAATTAACAATGCTAATGATTCTAGACGGATTTGGAGAAAACACAAATGAAAAAGGAAATGCAGTAAAAATTGCAAACACACCAAACATTGATAGATTAATGAAATTATGTCCAACAACAGATATTTATACAAGTGGTTTAAATGTAGGACTTCCAGATGGACAAATGGGGAACTCAGAAGTAGGACACACAAATATAGGAGCTGGAAGAATAGTATATCAAGAGCTAACAAGAATAACAAAATCAATTGAAGATGGAGATTTCTTTAGTGTAGAAGAATTTAATGAAGCAGCAGAAAACTGTAGAAAAAATAATTCAAGCTTACACATAATGGGATTATTATCAGATGGTGGAGTTCATAGCCATATACGTCATTTATATGCATTACTTGAACTTGCAAAAAGAAAAGGAATTGAACAAGTATATGTACATTGTTTCTTAGATGGAAGAGATACACCACCAGCATCAGCAGAAAATTATATTGCAAAACTAGAAGAAAAGATGAAAGAAAAAGAAATTGGTAAAATTGCAAGTATTACTGGTAGATTTTATGCAATGGATAGAGATAAAAGATGGGAAAGAGTTAAAAAAGCATATGATGCATTAGTAAATGGCGTTGGAGAGAAATATCAAACTGCAACAGCTGCAATTGAAGCATCTTATCAAAAAGAAATTTTTGATGAATTCGTAGAACCAACTTTAATTTGTAATGGAGACACACCAGTTGCTACAATTGGTAAAAATGATTCAGTCATATTCTTTAACTTTAGACCAGATAGAGCAAGAGAAATTACAAGAGCATTAGTAGATGATAAATTTGATGGATTTGAAAATAAAAAATTAGATTTATATTTTGTATGTATGACTCCATATGATGAAACAATGCCTAATGTACATGTTGCATTTAAGAAAGAAGCATTAAGTAATACATTTGGAGAATATATAAGTAATTTAGGTTTAACACAACTTCGTATTGCAGAAACAGAAAAATATGCACACGTTACTTTCTTCTTTAATGGTGGAGAAGAAAAACAATATAATGGAGAAGATAGAATTTTAATACCATCTCCAAAAGTAGAAACATATGACTTAAAACCAGAAATGAGTGCATATGAAGTAACAGATAAAGTATTAGAAGCAATAAAATCTGAAAAATACAACACAATAATATTAAATTATGCAAATCCAGATATGGTAGGACATACTGGAAACTTAGAAGCAGCAGTAAAAGCTATTGAAACAGTAGATGAATGTGTAGGAAAAGTAGTAGAAGCTGTACAAGAAAAAAATGGAGTGCTACTTATAACAGCAGACCATGGAAATGCAGAACAAATGATAGACTATAAAACAGGAGAACCACATACAGCACATACAACAAATCCTGTTCCACTTATATTAGTTGGTATGGATGATGCAAAATTAAAACCAGGAAAATTAGCAGATCTTGCACCAACAATGTTAGATATTATGAATTTAAAAAAACCACAAGAAATGACAGGAGAAAGTATAATTGTAAAAGAGTAGTGAGGAATATATGCAGATAACAGCTAATATAAGAAATATATATGAGAAAATACAGAGCAGATTATTTTATATGATTCCAGAAAAATGGGATAGAGTATATTTATATGCATCTGTATTTGATCAAGATAACGTGCAAACAGGAGAAATGTTCTTTTATTATTATCCTAAAAGTGTACTAAAAAAGAACCCTGTTAATGTATATGAAGTACCAAATAAATTTAATATTGATGAGCAAACATATCTAAAACTTGCTGAAAAATTATATCAAGAAATAAAAAAATTACGTATACAGCAAATTGAAATAGGAGATATGCCTTGGACTAATATAACAATATCAATTGCGAATTTAAAATTTAATGTAGAATATAATTATGAAGATTTAGTAAATTCTATTTATACAAGTGATGATAGACATCTTATATGGCGATACAAATATTTAAATATACCATTATCAAGTTATTCAAAAAAAGATAGAAAAATGGTGGAAAAATATTTATCAGAAGAGGAATATCATAATAAAAATGTTACTACATATAGTGAAGGAATTTATAAAAAGCCTGTAAGTGATATACTTGCCTATGTCAAGAGTGAAAAACGGAAATGAAGAAGAGAATATCGCTCAACCACAAATAAAATATAAATATAATGTAGGGGCAGATTTTGTGTCTACCCAAGATGTAGAAATAGTAAGTCAAATATTAAAATTAAAATAGTTTTCAAAATTTATTAAAATATATATCTAATACCAGAAAGGAGCAAATAAAATGATTTATTCAAAAGAAGTAGAAGAAATGTGTCCAGTAGCAAAAGGAGTAGACCATGGACCAGCACCAATTCCAGAAGAAGGAAAATGGGTGAAATCAAAAGAAATTAAAGATATATCAGGATTAACACACGGTATTGGTTGGTGTGCACCTCAACAAGGAGCATGTAAACTAACATTAAATGTAAAAGAAGGAGTTATTCAAGAGGCATTAGTTGAAACAATAGGATGTTCAGGAATGACACATTCAGCAGCTATGGCTGGAGAAATTTTAGTAGGAAAAACAATACTAGAAGCATTAAATACAGACCTTGTTTGTGATGCTATAAATACAGCTATGAGAGAATTATTCTTACAAATAGTATATGGTAGAACACAATCTGCATTCTCAGAAGGAGGACTTCCAGTAGGAGCAGGACTTGAAGATTTAGGAAAAGGAACAAGAAGCCAAGTAGGTACAATTTATTCAACACTTGCAAAAGGACCAAGATACCTAGAACTTGCAGAAGGATACATAGTAGAAATTGGTTTAGACAAAGATAACCAAATTATAGGATACAAATACGTAAACTTAGGAAAAATGATGGAAAACATCAAAAAGGGAATCGAACCAATGGAAGCAATTGAAAAAGCAAGCGGAAAATATGGAAGATTTGATGAAGCAGTTAAGAAAATAGATCCAAGAAAAGAATAATAGGAGGTAAGAATAATTATGGCAGTAACATTTGAAAGTTATGAAAGAAGAATAAACCAAATTAAACCTGTAATGGAAAAATACGGAATTAAAGATTTTGAAGACGCATTAAATATTTGTAAAGAAAAAGGATTTAATCCTTATGATATTGCAAAAGGTGTTCAACCAATATGCTTCGAAAATGCATGTTGGGCATATACATTAGGAGCAGCAATAGCAATAAAAAAAGGTTGTACAAAAGCAGCAGATGCAGCAAAAGCTATTGGAGAAGGATTACAAGCATTTTGTATTCCAGGTTCAGTTGCAGACGATAGAAAAGTAGGATTAGGACATGGAAACTTAGCATCTATGCTATTAAGTGAAGAAACAAAATGTTTTGCATTCTTAGCAGGACACGAATCTTTTGCAGCAGCAGAAGGAGCAATTGGTATTGCAAGATCTGCAAACAAAGTAAGAAAAGAACCATTAAGAGTAATCTTAAATGGACTTGGAAAAGATGCAGCACAAGTAATTTCAAGAATTAATGGATTTACATATGTACAAACAGATTTTGATTTCTTTACAGGAAAAGTAAATGTGGTAAAAGAAATTGCATACTCTGATGGAGAAAGAGCAAAAGTTAGATGTTATGGTGCAAATGATGTTAGAGAAGGTGTAGCAATAATGCATATGGAAGGTGTAGATGTATCAATTACAGGTAACTCGACAAACCCAACAAGATTCCAACATCCAGTTGCAGGTACATACAAAAAAGAATGTATTGAACAAGGTAAAAAATACTTCTCAGTTGCATCAGGTGGAGGAACAGGTAGAACACTTCACCCAGATAATATGGCAGCAGGACCTGCTTCATATGGTATGACAGATACAATGGGAAGAATGCATTCAGATGCACAATTTGCAGGATCATCATCAGTTCCAGCTCACGTTGAAATGATGGGATTAATTGGTATGGGTAACAACCCAATGGTTGGCGCTACAGTATCAGTTGCAGTTGCTTGCGAAGAAGCTATGAAATAGAAATAAATTCAAAACCGTATGTTTACATACGGTTTTTTTCTGTTGTTGTATTATTTTTTAAAATATGATATGATTTGAGAAAATTAAAGTATAAAAAAGGATGAAAATTATATGAAAGTATTGATTGCAACAAAAAATGAAGGAAAAATAGAAGGTGCAAAAAGAGCATTACAAAAGTATTTTGATGATATAGAAATTGAAGGAATAAAAGTAGATTCTAATGTAAGTGAAGAACCTGTAAATGATGAAATATATATAGGTGCAAAAAATAGAGTAAAGAACTTAAAAACATATTGCAAAGAAAACAATATAAAAGCAGATTTATATATTTCAAGTGAAAGTGGAATTTATAATACACTTGGAAGATGGATGATTACAAATCTTGCAGTGATTGAAGATAATACTGATTTTGAAAGTTATGGTACAAGTGCATCATTTCCAGTACCTGAAAGGTTAGTAAAAGATATTATAGATACAGATTTAAGTAAAGTAATGGATAAAGTATTTACAAAAGATAATGAAAGACATAATAGAGGAGGAGCAATTCGGGGATTTAACATATGGAGAAATATCAAGGATAGATTTAACAGAAAGTGCATTTATTATGGCTTTAACCAAATATATAAATGGAGATAAGTGGAGATAATAAATAATGAAAATAGATAAAGTAAAATTACACGAATTAATGAAAAAACAAAGATTAGGAGAAAAAGTACAAAAAGAATTATACGAAAACTATAACGATTTAGTTTATAGTATTGCGTTTTCAATTTTGAAAAATAAGGAAAATGCAGAAGATGTAATGCAAAATGTATTTGCAAAAATTATTGATATGCCAAAAGAAAAACTGCCTAGTGAAAAAGAAACTACTTGGTTATATACTGTTACCAAAAATGAAGCAATATCATATTTTAGAAAAAATAAAAAAGAAATTTGTTTAGAAGAAATTTATGAATTAATTGATGAAGATACAAATATAGAAGATATAATAGAGAAAGAGAACTATCAAAAACTTATTAGTGGTTTAGATAAAGAAGAACAAGAAATAATTTCGTTAAAAGTGTTATCTAGATTAAAGTTTAGACAGATTGCCACTTTACTAAATATGCCAATGGGAACAGTCCAATGGAAATATTATAGAGCTATACAAACTTTAAAAATATCTTTAGTAAATCTTACAACAAGTTTAGTGTTTGCTATTGCATTTTTATTAAGTCAATCTACAAAGAAAAAAAGTAATATACAAGAAAATACAGAAATAAAAAATGAACAAACAAATCAAGAGAATGTACAAGAGAATGTACAAGAGAATATACAAGAAAGTAATACTAAAAAGGAGAATGAGATTTCAAAAGATACATATACAGTCGATAATGAAAGAAAAAATATATTAGAAAGCGAAAAATTTGAAAATACACTTCAAGTTCCAGAAAAAATACTAGAGGAGGTACAAACAAATAACTTTTATTTATTAGGTATTTCGGGAATATTTTTAATAATTTCAATAATTTTTTTAATAATTTTTCAAAAACACCAACAAAAAAGAAAAACAAATTCGTCTAAATAGCAGAAAGGAAAAAGGTGAGAAAATGAAAAAGAGAATAGGGATTGTAATTATTTTAATTATTATAGGAATTTTATTATTAGGAATGCTATTTTTTGCAGTAGATAGTTATCGAATAAAAAATAATAAACCACCAATATTTGCAGTACAATATAAAGTGTTAAAAGATGGTGGAACCACTATGTACATTGGGTTAGGATATAAAATAATTGATTATAATATAATAGATGGAAATAATAAAATATATATTGGTAGCTTATTTATGAATTATGAAGATCATACAGACGAAAACTTGAAAAGCAATAATAATGAAGAAAATAAAGTGCAAAACACAAAATATGTACCATTAGAACAGTTGCCAAAAGAATATACATTTGAACAAGCATTAAAAGATAGATGTCTAATTATTTCATATAAGAATATTTACAACAAAGGAATTTTAGATGAATTCATTAAAAATACTGGAATTAATAGTAAAAATAGAACACCAGATATTCTAAGAGTTGCACAATGGACAACTGAAGGGGATTTGATTCTTACAGATGTGGAATATACAAAAGAAGGTAATTATAAAATAAGACACGATAGTACAAGAGATAAATTTTCAAGCGAGAAAGATAGAATCATAACAACAAATGATGATTTCCCAGGAAGTTTTTATGGAATTACTGAAATAGAAGATGGAGATTATATAGAACTAACACTTGCACTTTATGCTGAAATTTGTTATGTAGATGAAAATGCAAAAATATATGAACCTTATACTATATCTATATATCCTAAAAACACAATATATTATGATTACGGACCAACATTTATAGGAGAGGTATTAGAAGTAAAAGAAAATCTATTTTTTGTAAACCCACAAAACGACAAAAATATGCGGAGATAAGGTTATGGTAGGTTTTCCAAATGGAGAAAGAATAGAACTTAAAGTAGGAGATAAAGTAGAAATTACATATACAGGCATTGTAATGGAAACATATCCAGCTCAGATTGATGTACTAAAACTTGAAAAAATAGAAGAGTAATATAAATATTTAGTTAAAGAGTTGCAAATAATGCAACTCTTTAATATATTTTTTATCAATATACCTTGACAGATAAGGTATATTGATATATAATGCTAATATGAAAAAAGGTAGGTGATAATATGTCGATTCGAGCAGATATTATTCGTGGACACACAGAAACAATAATTCTGGCTCATTTAATGAGGGGAAATAGTTATGGCTATGAAATTAATAAATCAATTAAGGAAAAGACAAATAATCGATATGAATTAAATGATGCAACACTTTATTGTGCATTTAGAAGACTAGAAGAAGCGGGATATATTACATCTTTTTGGGGAGAAGGAAATAGTGGTGCAAGACGTCGATATTATTCTATTACAAATGATGGAATTGAGTTTTATAAAAAGAGTATAGAAGAATGGAACTTAACCAAAGAACTTATTGATAAATTAATTTAGAAGGAGGAAAAAATATGCAGAAAAGGTTATATAAAATCGAACAAGGAAAGAAATTAGATGGAGTATGTGGAGGAATTGCAGAATATTTTGATATAGATGCAACTCTTGTACGCTTAGGATGGATTTTGTTTTCTTGTTGTTGGGGTGGCGGAATTATTGCTTACATTGTAGCAGCAGTTGTTATGCCAAGAAAATCAGATGTTGTTTGAATAGAAGGGGGAAATAGAACAATGAATGAAAAAATTAGAAGAGAAGTAAATACTTTGTTTGAAAATGCACCAAATACTAAAAGAGCAAATGATTTAAAAGATGAAATTATTTCAAATGCAGAGGATAAGTATGAGGATTTAATAAAACAAGGAAAAAAGGAGGAAGAAGCATTACAAATAGTAATAAAAGAAATTGGAAATGTAGATGAATTAATTGAAGAATTAAATAAAAATAATCCAATTCATAAAGGATATACAGAAGTTGCAAGAAAAAAGACAGCATTAGTTGTTTCTATTTGTGTTGGACTATATATTTTAAGTCTAATTGTATGCGTTGTGTTAGACGAATTAAATCTTCCTGATTTTATAACAGCGTCAACATTTCTTGCAATTGCAGGATTTTCTACTTGTATTATGATTTATCATTTTATGACAAAGCCAAAATATACAAAATATGAAGATACAATGGTAGAAGAGTTTAAGGAATGGAAAGGTAAAAAAGATAAAAATAAAGAAATAAAAAAAGCAATAGATTCAATATTATGGACATTAACAGTGATTATATATTTAGTGATTAGTTTTACATTTGGAATATGGTATATTTCATGGATTATCTTTTTAATTGCATCATTAATAGAAAATATTATAAAGTTAATGTTTAAATTGGGGGAGGACTAAAATGAGAAAAATGGGAATTGTAGTACTAATTATTATACTAATTATTTTTGTAATTACTCTTTGCAATATTTTAATGTTTGCAATTCAAAATAAAGGATGGAATTGGTTTATGAGTTTTAGAGATTTAAGCGATTTAAGAAAAGGAGAGCATATACAAAAAGAAGAAAAAATTGATATAACAGATATTAAAAAAATAAACTTGGAATTTAAAGCATCTGATTTAAATGTGTTTTTCACAGATGATGATGAAATAAGAGTAGTACAATATTCGTATAAAAATTTAGAAGAAAATCAATTATTCGAAGTAAACAAGACATCTTCTAGAGTAACAATTAATGAAAATACTAAACCACGTTTTTACATATTTTATATAGGATTTATGAACCAAACTGTATATGATATTTATATTCCAAAAACATATAAAGAAAGCTTAGAAATTAAATCTGTATCTGGAGATGTAGAAGTAGAAGAAAGTTTGAAATTTGAAGATTTAACTATATCTTCAACTAGTGGAGATATTAAAATGGCAGATGTTGAGGCAAAAAATATCAAGATAGAAAGCATATCTGGAGATATTAAATTACAACATCTAATAGATGAAGATTTAAGATTAAAAACAGTTTCAGGAGATATTAGAGTTGAAAGTGCAAAAGGAAAAATAGAAGCAAAAACTACTTCAGGAACTATTGAAATTAAAGAACTTGAAGGAAATGTGGAATTAACAAGTGTTTCTGGAGATGTAAAAAGTGATGATTTTAAAGTGACAGGAGATTCAAGAGTAAAAACAACTTCTGGAAATGTAAGAATGTACTTAAACCAAGAATCAAATTGTGAAATTCGGGACTAAAAGTGTTTCTGGAAATGTAACTCTTCCTAATAGAAGAAATGTTATGGGAGTTGAACCATATGTAGAGTTAAATATAGAAACAGTTTCTGGAAATATTAGGTTGGAGAAATAATACATATAGAAGGACGTGGATAACACGTCCTTTTGTAGTAATTAGTAGATAATAGCTTTACTTTAATAGCAACTAAAAGTATCTTTCTAATCTACATTTTATAAGCCTTGGCGTCGCAACCAAAAAAACATAAAATTTGACGGTTGCTCCTAATCGCACTCGAGCTTTTAGCTCTCGTTTGGTCGCTTACGCGGCTTAAAAATGTAGATTTCCAAGATTACTTTTGTTGCTGTTATATTATGTAGTAACTAGTAATTATAGTTTTGTAACTAAGCATTGACAAGCAATTAAAATAGATATAAGATAGTAGAGTTGTTAATACAAGGAGGGCAATATATGATAGTTCAAGTGATTTTAATTATTTTAGGATTTATACTATTAATAAAAGGAGCAGATTTTTTAGTTGATGGTTCTTCTAAAATTGCTAAGAAATTTCATATACCAGAAATTATTATAGGGCTTACAATTGTATCTATTGGAACATCTATGCCTGAATTATTTGTTAGTATTACTTCAGCACTTGAAGGATATCCTGATATGGCAGTAGGTAATGTGATTGGTAGCAATTTATGCAATTTGCTACTAATTTTAGGATTATCAGCTGTTATTAAGCCAGTTGAATTTAAAAAAGAGACAAGATTAATTGAAATACCAATGACTCTATTTGTTACTGTAGTATTATTTGTATTATGCAATATAGGAGCAGATATTGCAAGGGGAGAAGGAATATTTCTAATTGGATTATTTATTTTGTTTATTATTTATACTATTTATATGGGAAAAAAAGGAGAAAAGTTTGAAAATAAAGATGTTTTGGTAGAAATAAAAACAGAAGAAAAATATTCTATAATAAAATGTATTCTTTGGATTATACTTGGAATAGTAGGATTAAAAATTGGTGGAGATTTAGTAGTAAATCATTCTATTACGATAGCTAAAGCATTTAATATTAGTGAAAAAGTAATAAGTTTAACTATTATTGCAATTGGTACAAGTCTTCCAGAGTTGGTAACATCTGTAACAGCAGCATTTAAAGGTGATAGCGATATTGCGATAGGAAATATTTTAGGTTCAAACATATTTAATATATTACTTATATTAGGAGTATCTTCAGTTATTACGCCTATTACATATAGTGCAAGCTATAATAATCAAATTTTAGTTTTAATTATTGCAACAATACTTCTTGCTTTATTTCCATTTATTGGAGCAAAGAATAAGATGACTAGGACTAATGGATTTGCGTATCTAATAATTTATGCTATTTATATGATAGGATTATTTATTGTGTAATAATATTAAAAGTATATACAATTAGGGGATTATGATATTTATTTTATACATTCCAGATTATAAGCTTCCCACTGGCGCTGTAACAGGCAAAGCCTTAACAGCCCACGGCGGTCCCCACGTGGCTTAAATCCTTCATTTCTAAAATAAATATATAATCCCCTTTCATAGTAGGAAAAATAGATTTAAAAGATAACAAAAATTAAATACATTTCATAAAATAGAGTAGAAATTTCTACTCTATTTTTGTTTGTGGGAGGTTATATATGAGAAAAAAGTTTTTTAAAATATTTTTCTTGGTATGGCTATTACTATTATCTTCTTTTACTATGTATTATAATGTGGCATTTGCACTAGAACCATCAGGAAATATGATTTATAGAGGAATTGATGTAAGTGCATATCAAGGATATATTAATTATACTGAAGTAAGAAATGCAGGGATTGATATTGTATACATAAAGGCGAGTGAAGGGGATTATTTAGAAGATCCAGAATTTAGGAATAACTATAATAATGCTAAAAGCAATGGGCTAAATATTGGCTTTTATCATTTTGTTAGAGCAAGAAGTGAAGAAGAAGCTATAAGGGAAGCAGAATTCTTTTCGAGAGTTATTTCTGGAACAGAACCAAATTGCAAGCTTGCTATGGATTTTGAAGTGTTTGGAGATTTAAGTACATATGAAATAAATAATATATCTAAGGTGTTTTTAGAAAAGACTCAAGAATTAACAGGTAAAGAAATGGTTATTTATTCAAATACATATGATGCTAGAACTATTTTTTCTAGTGAACTTGCAAGTATCTATCCATTATGGGTTGCACAATATGGAGTGAGTATACCAAGTGATAATGGTAAATGGGAAAATTGGATAGGTTTTCAATATTGGGATAGAGGTAACGTTCCAGGAATTGATGGTAATGTTGATTTAGATAGATTTACAGAAGGAATATTTATATCAAGTGGTGGAGAAGTTCCAAATCCAATAGATCCATCACCAGAGGAAATAAAGAATGTTGTATATTATACAGTAAAAAGAGGTGACACTTTATCCAAAATAGCAGCATTATATGGAACTACAGTAGAGCAAATTGTAGAATTAAATAATATACAAAATCCAAACTTAATTTATATAGGAGAGACATTACAAATAACAACATCTGATAAACCAAATACAGAACCAACATCTACTACTACAACATATTACACAGTAAGAAGGGGAGATAATTTATGGAGAATTTCAAGAAGGTTTGGAACAACAATTAATAGTATTGTTATGCTAAATAACATACAAAATCCAAATTTAATTTATCCAGGTCAAGTGTTACTAATTAGAAGAGCTGTGCGTCCAAATGATACACATGCTACAGGGGGAACTTTCTATAGAGTAGGAAGAGGAGATAATTTAACTTATATTGCTAATCGTTATCATACAACAGTTGCAAATATTGTAAGACTGAACCAGATAAGAAATCCGAATTTGATTTATCCAGGGCAAATATTAAAGATTAGTAATAGCTAGATTTTCTAAGAAATTGCAATAGCAACAAAAGTATCTTTCCAATCTGTGTTTTATAAACCTTGGTGTCGCAACCTACGTTTTACAAATTCATATGTAGGTTGCTCCAATTCGCACTCGCACATAGTGCTCGTTTGGTCGCTTACGCGGTTTAAAAATATAGATTTTCAAGATTACTTTTGTTGCCATTAAAGTAAAAACATTATTTATGGATAGTTGAGTTTCCAAAATTATCAGTTTCAATAGCTAACTTAAATTCTTTATGATTTAAATAATTTAATATTCCAGCATCAGTTTTGAAGTTAAATTTCATTTTATAACTACAAAGCCTTTGTATTTTTGCATTAAAGCTTTTATTTATTTCATTTTTGCCATATTTACCATCACCAATAATAGGTAAACCAATATGGGCTAAATGTGCACGAATTTGATGTGTTCTACCAGTATGTAAATTAACATCTAAAATACAAGTGTTGTTATCAAATTTTTTTAAAATTGAATAAGTAGTAATAATATTTCTATAGCCTTTTTTAGGAGTATCACTAATATATACAATGGACTTTTTTGCGTCTTTAAAAAGATAACTAGATAAAGTTTTTTTACTTTCTTTTGGAATTCCATACACATGTGTTGCATAGTGCTTTTCAATTTCAGAGTTTTTAAATTTATCTAATAAAATAGATAGAGCTTCTTCATTTTTGGCAAACAAAACAAGCCCTGTAGTATTTCTATCTAAACGATGACAAGGATATACTTCGTTTTTATATTTACTAGACAAAGTTCCGTGTAATAGAGTTATTATCACCAGTAACTTCTATATTGGATGGTTTATTTACTAAAATAATATTTTCGTCTTCATATACGATTGTTAGTTTTGGCAAACTAGACAAATAACAATCATCAATATAGACTTCTACTTTATCATTGGTAGCAAGAGTAATATTTTCGTTAATGCGTTTTTCATTAACTTTAATATCTTTTTTTCGTAAAGTTTTAAAGAACATACCATTAGATAGAGTAGGGAAAGTGTCTTGTAAGAATTTATTTAATTTTTTTCCATTATATTTTTCATTTACAATTAAAGTTTTCATATAGATATTATATAGCATAATACAAAGAAAAACAACAAAAAGATACCCAATATGAGTTGATTAAAAATAAGCTCTATGATAAAATCATACTAGATTTACAAAAGAGTTATTGGAGGAACAATGGAAGAAGAAAAGAAACTTGCAAAAAGAAGAAAATTAAATATGAAATTATATCCAACATATAGGATGCTTGCAGCAGATGCATTATTTTTTGGAGCTATTAAAGTATTATTCCTTACACAAGTAAAAGGATTTTCAAATGCAAATGTAGTATTTATGGAATCGATATATGCCTTTTTTAAAATGATATTACAAATACCAATGGCAGTATTAGTGTCTAAATTAGGAATAAGAAAAAGTGTTATTATAGGAAACATATTTTGGACATTGGAATTAGTACTAATTTTGTTTGCTCAAAATTATTTTATGATAATATTAGCAGAGCTTTCATCAGCAATAGGTTGGGCATTTAAATCTATAGCTGAAGCACCATTACTTACAAAATCTATACCAGAAGCAAATACAAAAGGAAAAATATTTACTAAAATAGATAGTAAGGGATATTCTAGATATTGCTATATTTCAGCTATATCTACAGTAATAGCTGGATTTTTATATGAAATAAATCCATATGTTCCAGTTATTCTTACTATAGTATTTATGGTGTTTGCTCTTATAATTTCTTTAAACTTTACAGAAGTTAAACAAGAAGAAAGTAAAACTGTAAAAGAGAGTATAAATGATGTAAAAGAGGGAATGAAATTTATAATAAAATCTCCAAGACTAAAGAGTTTACTGATAATGCTAGGATTTATGTGGGGAATGATATGTTTATTTGGAACTTATCAAACAACATTATTAAAAGATATAAATGTTTCAGCAAAATATATAGGAATTATATTGGCAGTTTTAGATATTATACAGGGAATAGCTGCTACAAAAGTAAATGAATTTAATGAAAAACATAAAAATAAAACATTAACATATATGGCACTTCAAATGACGCTTGGAATTTTAATTGCAGGAGGTGTTGTTTTAATAGGGTTACAAAGGATACCTATGCTTGCAATTATTATATTTACATATATCATAAGAATGAAGGATAGAGGAATATATAAAGTTATAAAAAGAAGATATATTGGAAACTTTATGACTCCAGAAATATTAACTAAAGTATATTCAGTTGACAGTGTTATTGCAAGTATACTTAGAATGTCTATTTGTGCACTTGGTTCATGGCTATTAACATTTATGTCGATAGAACGTGCAATGGTAGTTGTAGGAATATTATTTACTTTTGTAACATTGATTTTATCAAGATATATGAAAAAAAGAATTGGACTAAAACCTGAAGAATATACTGAAAAAGATGTAGTAAAGGTATAAATTTTAACAAGGAGAGAATTAAAATGAAAGTAACATATGAAAATAAAGAACTTGAAGTAGAAAAAGGAACAAGAGTATATGAACTATTAAAAAATGAAATAGAACATTCTAAAACAGAAGTGATTGCATGTATGTGTAATAATGAAGTAAGAAGCCTTAATTTAGAATTGAATGAAGATTGTAAACTAGAATTAATTGATCTAAACTCAAAAGATGGTATGATGATATATATTAGAGGAATAATGTATATAATGGCTAAAGCTTTAAATGAATTATATCCAGAAGCATTACTTACAGTAAATTATCAGTTATCAAATGCTATGTTTTGTGAATTAGATAATATGAAAATAACAGATGAAATGATAGAAAAAATACATTCTAGAATGCAAGAAATTATTGATAAAGATATAGAAATAAAAAAAGTAAAAATGTCAAAAGAAGAGGCAGAAGCTTTTTATAAAGAAAAAAATACTTTAAAAGGTAGAGTTCAAATAGATACAGAGCATGAGTATGGAGCATCATTATATTATTGTGAAGATTATTATAACTACTTTTTTGGTGTTATGCCAATATCAACAGGTTATACAAAATTATATGATATAGTTAAATATAAAGATGGATTTATAGTAAGATACCCAAACTGGAAAACGCCAACAGAGCTTTCTCCATTTGTTGAAAATAAGAAATTGCTAGCTACTTTAGATGAATATGAAGATATATATAAATTAATTGGAATTAACACAATATATAGATTAAATAGAGAAACCAAAAGAGATGGAGCGACTGATGCAATTTTACTATCAGAAGCTTTACACGAGAAAAAGATTGCAGAACTTGCAGATAATATAGCAAAGAATAAATCTGTAAAAGTAGTATTAATTGCTGGACCATCATCTTCTGGAAAAACTACATTTGCAAAAAGACTTGGAATGCAACTTAGATTAAATGGTATTAAACCAGTTACTATTTCAGTAGATAATTACTTTGTTGAAAGAGAACAAAATCCAAAAGATGAGTTTGGAAACTATGATTTTGAATGTATAGAAGCATTAGATACAAAACTATTTAATGAACATTTAGTAAAATTATTAAATGGAGAAGAAATAGAAGTTCCTACTTTTGATTTTACTGTTGGTACTAAAAGATATAATGGGGAAACAATGAAATTAGAACCTGATGAAATATTAGTAATAGAAGGAATTCATTGTTTAAATGATAAGTTAACAAGTTCTATACCAAAGGAACAAAAGTACAAAATATACATTAGTGCATTAACAGTCCTAAATATTGATTATTATAATAGAATATCAACTACTGATACACGTTTAATAAGAAGAATTGTAAGAGATAATCAATATAGAGGGTATAGTGCAAAACACACAATAAAAATGTGGTATTCAGTAAATAGAGGAGAAGAGAAATATATTTATCCATACCAAGAAGAAGCGGATAGTATGTTTAATTCATCTTTAATATATGAACTTGGAGTTTTAAAAGATTATGCTTTACCACTTTTAAAGGAAATAAAAAATACTGAACCAGAATATGCAGAAGCATGTAGACTTATTAGATTATTAACATATTTTGAATCAATACCTAGGGATAACATATCTAAAACATCTTTAATAAGAGAGTTTATTGGAGGAAGTTTGCTTGCTGATTAAATTTGACAATTTACATAAAACGACATATAATTGATATATATGATATAAGAATAAACTTATTAAAGGAGGATTTTATGCTAATCGATGAAATTCGGAAAATTGGTATGGGAGAAGCTATAACAAATTTTTTAGAAGGGAAATATGAATGGGCACACACAGTGTATGCATACATAGCTGGCAAGATACATAATGTTAGTTATGATGTGCAAGAAGGCTGGAAATTTAAAATGCGAGTCGCATCTGGAATTTTTTTCTGCACATTTAATGATCCCTGCTTACTACGTGAAGGTGATTGGGTAGAGGTTGTAGGCACGTTAAGAGCAGCAACTACTTGCTATCCATCATATGTACAAGTTGTAGATATGTGTACTGGTGAAAAGGGTATAAAATTTAGTTATGCATTAGTGCCATATCCAACAAGCGTTTATGGAAGTGGATTACAAGCCAAATTTTATCCCAATTATAATGCTAAGGATCCTGTACTGGGAGTATACAGTGGTATTCTCTATAAAGATCCGCAAAAGCTGTTTAGAGAAGACACCACATATGCAATGGGCAGTATTGAATGGGACAGACAAGCGTATCTGTACTTAGAAGAAGTAGGTAGCACATAATTGTGCTACCTATAACATATTAAGGTTATTATAATATATATACTATAAAATTTTTAAGGAGAAATAAATGTTAAGTAGATTTACTGAAATTGATGAAGAATTTGTATGTGATAATTGTGGCAAAACTGTACCAAAACTTGGTTATTCGTGTAGAAACCATTGTCCTTATTGTTTGCATTCTAAACATGTAGATGTAAACCCAGGAGATAGGGCAGAAGAATGCTATGGAGATTTAGAGCCTGTGAGTCTTGAAATAGATTCTAAAAAGGGATATGTAATAATACATAAATGTAAAAAATGTGGAGCTATTCGAAAAAATAAAGCTGCTGAAGATGACAATATGGATTTAATTATAAAATTAAGTAGTAAACAAATATAAACAAGAGAAGTGTTACACTTCTCTTGTAAAGTTTCCATTAGTATAATCTTTTCCATCTAATCTTTTTCCAGATTTTACAGTTCTAATAATATTATTTATTTCTAAAATATTTTCATCTAAAATATCTATTCTAACACTATCTACATTTAAATCTTTACTTTCAATTGATGCTATTTTACTATTAAAAATAGTAGTTACAGTTTGAACTGGGTCTGGTAAAACTCTAAATTGTAGTTCAAGTCTATCCTTTAAAGAATAAGTAGAGCTATTTTTACAAAGGGACTTACAACGTGGATAACATTTATTTGAACTACCAAGTAAACAGTAACCAGTAGTCATTACAGGAGTTTTACCATATACTATAAGTTCTGTAGGTGTGTTTATTGTGCTTGTAATTTCTTGGATATCAAGTTTATTTAATTCAGGAGATAGGGTTATAGTATTTAATCCTAAGTTTTTATACTCATTAATAGAGGCATTATTAAATACATTTAAAGTATAGTTTCCTATAAACTCATATTTATCTTTATATTTATCTAACATATCAAAGTTTCCAATATTAGATAATACAAAACCTTTAATGTTATAATTTTCTAGTGCACTATCAATATTATTGGTAAATAAATTCCTATAATTTGCTTTTATAATAGTAGGCATATAAATATATGTATTAAAAGAACACGATATATTTCTTATAATATTTGCATATTCAGGACGTGCAAAATATTTAAGAGGAATATATATATTATCTACATTTTCCAACTCACTATAATTTGTATTAATATCTAATATATTTAAAAGTAAAGAAATCTTTTTGTTTTTAGGATTATGCGAAGTTTCTGTTAATTCTAATTTGGGTATAGTTTTAGTAATTTTTCTTTTGTTAGAAGTAATAATCGAAGTTGTTATTTCATCTATTGCTTTACGGCGAAGTTCATTTAAATCACTAATATTAACATATAAACCATCTTCTAAATCAATATTAATTTCAGAAAATTCAAAAGGTGTATTTCCAGTTTTTGAAAGTTGAAGAGAAATTCTTTCTTTTGTAATTGGATTATTAATAGCATCACTTGGATATACATCTAAACTTGTTTTTACACATAAAGAATCTGGTGTTGTAACTTCTAGAGATATAGGACAATTTTTCTTTATTGTAATATTAGCTGTTAAAGGTGCTTTTTTGTTTTCACCAGAATAGCTTTCTTTAGCAATATGAGATAATGTTTTACTTTCTAGTTTAAAAATTTTATCACCAGGTTTTATATTTCCTTTCATCCTACCAATTTTAACAAGCTGACCTGAAAGGGCATATTCAATATTTTTATTATTAATCATAAGCTCAGATACTCTATATTTAGTGGATTCATGTTCTAAATAAACAGTATCATTAATTGCAATTCTATCATTTAAATTGATAGTAATATGACCTTTGTTTGCATTAAAACTAGCAACATTACCAATATATATACCCATATTGTTTGGTTTTTCTTTACAGATTAATTTGGTATTTGGTTTAACATTTAAATGACCATCTGAAAATCCACCGCGATTGAATGCTTGCATTAAATCTTTCTTATCTTTTTCATCTACTATATATTCATTAGAAGATAATGCTAAATCAATATATTTTCTATATATTCTTGTAACAGTGGCAACATATTCAGGAGATTTTAATCTTCCTTCAATTTTTAAAGAAGAAACACTAATATTAATTAAATCCGGAATATAATCAAGACCGCATAAATCTTTTGGACTTAATAAATATCCTTTATCAATAGATTTATTATTACTATCAATTAGTTCGTAGGATAGTCTACAAGCTTGAGCACATGTTCCGCGATTACCGCTTCTTCCACCAATCATACTAGACATTAAGCATTGACCAGAATATGAAATGCAAAGAGCTCCGTGAATAAAGTTTTCCAATTCAATATTTGTATTATTCTTTATAAATTCAATTTCATTAATAGATAGCTCTCTTGCAAGAACTGCGCGTTTAAAGCCAAGACTTTCAACTTCTTTAGCGCCTTCCAAATTGTGAATACTCATTTGTGTACTTGCATGTATAGGTAAATCTGGAAGATATTTTAAAAGATATGAGCATAAACCATAATCTTGTACAATAATGGCAGTAATACCTAATTCGTAAGCAATTTTAACAAGCTCTAAAGCATCATTAAATTCATTGTTTTTTATTAAAGTATTTAAAGCCAAATGAACATCTACATTTCTAAGTCTTGCATAATTTATAGCTTCTTCTAAACCCTCTAAATCAAAGTTTTTAGCTCCAGCTCTTGCACTAAAAGAAGAAGCTCCTAAGTATACAGCATCAGCACCATTTTGAACAGCAGCCTTTAAACATTCAAAATCTCCGCACGGAGCAAGTAATTCTATATTTTTCAAATTTAATACCTCATTTAAATAAAATTTCATATATATTGTAACACAAATTTAGAAAAATTCATACTATATCATATAAAGAAAAACAAGGAGGTAATTATAATGGACGAATCAAGAAATTGTGGATGCGGATGTGGATGCAACAACAACGGATGTGGTTTAGGAAACTTCTTAGGATGTGGAGATAGCGAAATATTATTCTTTATAATAATATTCTTACTTCTATTTACAAACTGCGGATGTGGATGCGGAAGAGGATGTTGCTAATTCCTAAATAAAAATAATACTTAAAACAGCTACTAAAAGTAGCTGTTTTTTATACATATTAATCAATAGAAAAAATAATTACAAAAGTGACAAATCAAATATTTTGTTAATTAATATTACATAATATTTACAATTATGTAATATTGTAGTACAATAATAAAAGAAAAAAAATAAGGAGTAATAAAAATGGTCAATATAAAAAAATTCCCATATGTAAGAATTCATAGTAAAGCAATAGATTATGATACTTATAGAGATAATACAGAAGAATATATAATTCATAATTTGGCATTTCGTATAGATGATGAAACAGAATGGAGTAGTTGTATTCCTAATAAAAAAGTACAAATAGAGAATTTAGCAATTGAATATACGCCAGAGGGGAAAAAGAGATTTCAATCAAAAGGAAATATTTGGAAAACAAAGTTTCTTGCTGTTACGAATTCTTTAACATTGATTGATTGCTATTTTGGAACAGAAAATTTTAAAGCAGAAAAATTAAAGAATGACTTTATTTTTAGAAATATTAAAGAGCTAAATTTATCACTTAATGAAATTCCTTCTATGGAAGAATTTGAAGAATTATTAAAAATGTGTCTAGATTTAGAACGAATAGATTTTGGAGAAATAAGACTAAATCAAGAATTGTTAACCACAATTCTAAAATATGAAAATGTAAAAACTATTTATTGTAGAGGAGTAGAAATAAATCTAGAAAATTTAACTCTTAATGGTAATAAACTAAGTATTATTAATATTTCTACCATTAAAGATATAGAATACATAAAAAACTTTTTGAATGATGATATAGAAATTGATTTGAAAGTATCTGGTCAGTTTGAGATGGATGCTATTAATGCAATATCAAGTAATGTAATTGCTATAAATTTTGATAGTGTAGATATAACAAACGAAGAATTAATACAAGTTATTCGCAAATGTTCTAAAATAAGGGAATTATATATTAATAAATGTAATAGTATTTCTGATATAGAATCATTATTAAAGAATGAAAATTTACAAAAAATTGTAATTGATGGGAAAAAGATTAAAGAACATATTATTATATATGTGCAAGATACTCCATCAGGTTATTCGTTTAAATATAAAAATAAATCTATTGCAAATTATAAAGAAATAGATACATTAGAATTAATAATAAAAGATGATAATCTATGGAAGGATAGTATTATTTGCAATGATGAGTTACTGATTCATAATTTAATAATAAAAAAATTAGGTAAAGGAGCAGAAGCATATAAAGATTTTAGATTAGGATTAAGTGCATCTAGTAGAATAAAAGTGGATAATTCAATTTCTTTGGAGAATGTTTCATTCCATCAATTTAATAAGCAAGACGAAATTTATAAAAATACTAAGAAGTTGATAACGTCGCAAACTGGATTTAAAAGGGGTGGAATGCTAGATGATTTCCTTTCATATGCAACTAATATAGAAGAAGTTGAGTTTACTAATCAAGAATTAAACTTTGATACACTTGAAGTTATTACTTCACATTCTAATATTAAAAAAATTAGCTTTGGTGAGACAGAATTACATTTAGAAGGAATTATAATTTCTAAAGATAAACTTAACATTAATTTGGACATATTCAAAGATGTAGATGTTATATTAGGCTTAATAGAAAAAGAGGATAGAAATGTAACAGTAGACATATCTGATAATTCAAGAATTGCGGATTTAGAAATAATAGCACCGTATATAAAAGCATTAAATTTAAGTGAATTAGAAATAACTCAAGATGTACTAAGTAAAATTTTAAGTGTATCTAAAAACTTAAAAGATTTAAAAATAAAAGAATGTGAACAGATACAAGAAATTAAGAACATAGAGCAGTATGAAAATCTTTCATCAGTTGAATTGGATGGAAAAAATTTACTACAAATTCCAGGAGTTACTATTAAAGAAAATTCTTATGGAAAAGCTAATACTATGATAATTGATATGAAAGAATATAATGGATCTCCAATCAGAATTTCGAAATTTGGAGAAATTAAATATTTAAAAGTTATATTAAGTTCTCAAAACAATATCAATGATATTAATATAACTCAAACAAATACTATAGTAGAAATGCAAATTGTGAATTTAAATGAGGAAGATAACACAATAATTAAACAAGATACAGAAGAATTTTTTAGCAAATTTAAGTCATTAGTAAAACTTGACTTTGAAAAATGTGATGTGGATTTTAGAGCACTTAATAATTTAGGAAATTTGAAACAATTATCAATAGATAATAGCAATTTAAACAATGCTAGATTGAGAGAGTTACCAGAAATATGTAAAGGATTAACTGAGATAAAAATAAATAATTGTAGAAATTTAACAGATGTTTCAGCCTTGGCACAACTTGAAGATTTATCTGAAATAGATGTATCTAACAATAGAATATGCAAAGGTATTGATTTACTAATAAATTATCTTCATATTGATAAATTGATAGCAAAAAACAATTTAATAACTAATGATCAAATAAAATATATATTTGAAAATAGAAGATTAAATGAGGTAGATTTATCTAGAAATCCAATTACTACTATAACTGCCTTAAAGGATCGTAAGGAAAAAATTAATATAAAATTAGAAGGATGTTTGTTGTCAATAGTAAAAATAGATGAAAAATTTGAAATAGCTTCTAGAGGAGAAATAAGAGTAGGAAAAATAGATTATTACAATGGAATTATTATAAATTGTGATAATAATCCTTTAATAGAACCAAGTAAATATTTATTAAAAGATGATATTAATACTTTTGAAAGACAGAAAAATGTTTTTGCAGAAATTGAAATGCTATTAAAAGATTTGCCAGAAGAAGAGAAAAAAATAGAATATGTAAAAGCATGTAAAAAATATTATAACATTCCAAAAAATGGAAAGATTGATAAAGAATCAAAGATATATAATGCATATATTGGAACACTAGCATTTATGGGAATTGTTTGTGTTGAAGATGACTTTTATTATTATGATGGAAATGCAATACAACCAGTTATGGAAAAAAATCCACAAATATTATTGCAAGATGAAAAACAAGAAGTAGGAATTTTAGAATCATATTTAGGAGAAGAGATACAAATATCTTCCAATAAAATAGTAAATATGTATAGACTGTTAGAAAATAAGCCAAGAAGATTAGAGTTTGAGAATGAACAAATATTAGCTATATTTAATGAGGAACTAAAACAAAAATTACCAGATAGTATGTTTTTTTCTTTTGCAGATAGGAAAGGTAAAATAGTTAATATGTTTGAAGTTCCTAAACAAATTGATACAATAGAAGCGTTTACGAAAAAGGAATTTGAAGAAGGCTCATTTAATTACTTATTTGGTGGAATAAGAATCAAATTTATTAGTCAGGATGGAAATTATACTTTTTTACATATACCCAATGAAGTGAAACAAGGGAATGGAGTAGGACAACTAAATGAGGAAGATATACAATTAAGAAAAAGAAACATAAATACATTAAAAGAAATTATTAATGATGAACATTTTTATTTAGAACAAGCTACTGATGCAGATATTGTTGTTATGGAAGATGAAAGCCAAGAAGAGAGATTAATAAATTTTTTAATGTCATATTTACCTTGTGAAAAAGAAGAAATAATAACAAACAAAACTGCAAAACAAGAATTAATGGAAAGTTTTAATTTGAGTAGCTATGCTGCTATATTGACCTATGGTCAGCACATTCAACAAGAAGTAACAGAAAGATTAGAAGAGTTAAGAAAAAGAATTACAGATTCTTTTGAAGTAGAAAAAGTTAGTTGTGCTTTAAAAAGATTAGATGGAATTGTTGAAAAAAGAGGAGAAACAATTAAAGAAGAAAAGAAGAAAGGATTTTTACAAAGCTTATTTAGAAGAAAAGAAGAAGAGAAAGATAATTCAGATTCAAAAGAACAAGTGCAAACAATTGAACAAATAAAAGAAGAATTAAAAACATCAGCTGAAAACATTATTACGAGCATTTCAAACTGCAAATTAGTGCAAAATGTAACTATAGATTATACAGAAAAATTAGATAGATATATACAGGTTGCAAAATATAAATTAGAAGAATTAAAATCACAAAATGGAACAGATAAGGAACAAATAGAAATGTTAGAAAGAAAGGTACAGTCTTTAGAAATAAGTAAAGTACTGGCAAAGCAAACTTGTATGCAATTTGAACTACTTGCAAAAACAAAAGCAAATCTGTTTGAAAAAGTATGTACGGCAACACAATTAATACCAATTCTTGCATCTCAGTCAATATTGAAATTTAATATTGATTCACAAAATGATATATTAGATTTAAATCAAGATATGTATCAGTATGCACAAAATACTATAATAAATAATGCAAATACTCTAAAAGAAACAGCAGAACGTACATTAAGTGGAGAAGATTCAATTGAAATACTAAAGTCTGTAATTAAATCAGTAGATGAAATAGCAAAAGCTACGAAAAATGGATTAACTTCAGTAGGAGGAACATCAAGTTTATATATTGAATCTGATAATGTACAGAATGATTTTGATAATGCTACAGAAAGTGTTAAATAATACTTAAAACAGCTACTAAAAGTAGCTGTTTTTATAAAAAATATTTACATATAAGAGTATAAAATGTATAATAAACAAGTAAATTCATAAAGTAAGTTATATCAAAAAATTATCAAGAGGCAGTTTTTAGAATGACAGTGGAAATTAAAAAATATTTTTATTCATAGAAAGTTAATTTGAATTTTTATCAGTTGTTTTTTTGTCTATTTATTTCCTGGAAAAGATAATTTAATGATCGAAAGAGAGGTGAAAAAGAATTTTACTTGCTTTTGTGAAACATAAATTATCAAAAGTTTTGTCATTTATGTTGAGAAATATAAATAAAAATGATAAAATTGGAAAGGAAGTATAAATGAAGGAACAAAGTCAAAAAAGAGAATTAACATTAAAAAATGATATAGTATTTAAAGCATTTTTTGGAAGAAAAGGAAATGAAAAATATTTAAAATCATTTTTAGAAGCATTATTAAATATACCTATTGTATCTATAGAAATAACACAGGAGGCAACAGAATTACCAAAATCTAAAATAGAAGAGTTAAAGAAAGAATTAAAATAGATATTTAGAAAAGAAGGTGAGATATTTCACCTTCTTTCTATAAAATATTAATAACAGAATTTAAAATAAAGCACTTGTTGGAATGAAGGTATCATCTGGTGGATAAACATATTCATCAGCAGGTTTAGCACAAGCTTTTATTTCAGTTATTTCAATTACAGGGATATCTCCATGATAATCTCCTTTAGTTATTTTTCCAGTTATATTAACCCAAGTATTATCACTAAAATTACTTGCATCTTTGTAGTTACACAAAAATCCAACTACAACACTTTGGTTATCTGAACTAACAATCATATTTCTTGCTAGTACAAACTGAGTTTCACTAAAATCATATACTCTATAAACATATCCAGTAAAACTAATTTTTTGACCAATATATTCACCTATATTGTCGTGTACTGATTTTAAGATATTAGTGTAATTATCACTAGAAATATTTGTTATTTTAGGTGAAGGAATAGTATCATTAATACCTTCATAATGGAAAACTTTATATATAGATATACCAGCAACAAATAGTACACAAATAAAAATAAACACAAAAAGTATTTTAAATACTAATTTATGGGTGAGTTTTAAGTTACAAATAAACATATAAAATCCTCTTTTCTGATTAAAATTACTTAGTAAAATGTATGTGTAAGTATAGAAAATATTACTATATTTGTGCTAATTTATTGTTATAGAATGGAGGGTAATTATTGTAACAAAATTATAATAATTACTTTAAATAAAATTATATTAATTCCCTTAAATTTCTTGCGTAAAAAGATAATTAGTGTTATAGTACTAAAGAGAAAAATTATATTTTAGGAGGAGTCTTAATGGGACTATTTAAAACATATAGTGAAAAAGAAGTAAAAAGGGTTATGCATATTGTTAAGAAAATAAATGAATTAGAGGGTGAAATCTCTAAATTGACTGACGAAGAATTAAGAGCAAAGACAGCTGAATTTAAGAAAGAATTAGAAAATGGTAAAACTTTAAATGATATATTACCAGAGGCTTTTGCAGTAGTTAGAGAAGCTTCAAAAAGAGTTTTAGGAATGAGACATTTTGATGTGCAATTAATAGGAGGTATTATTTTACATCAAGGTAGAATTGCTGAAATGAAGACAGGTGAGGGGAAAACTTTAGTTGGAACTTTACCTGTATACTTAAATGCACTAACAGGAAAAGGTGTTCATGTTATTACAGTTAACGATTACCTAGCTAAACGTGATAGTGAATGGATGGGTAAATTATACAAATTTTTAGGATTAACTGTTGGACTTGCAATTGCTGGAATGGACCCAGATGCAAAAAGAAAAGCATATGCATGTGATGTTACATATGGTACAAATAATGAATTTGGATTTGATTATTTAAGAGATAATATGGTTATTTATAAAGAACAAGCAGTACAAAGGGAATTAAATTATGCTATTGTGGACGAAATCGATAGTATTTTGATAGATGAAGCACGTACTCCACTTATTATTTCAGGACATGCTAACCAATCTTCAGACCTTTATAAAAAAGCAAATGATTTTGTAAAAAGATTAACACCAAAAGTTATTGTAGAAGAAGATATAAAGGATGAAGAACAATTAGAAGATAATGAAAAATATGATTATATAGTAGATTTGAAGGCAAAATCTGCATCTTTAACTGGGAAAGGAATAAAAAAAGCAGAAGAATTCTTTAGAATAAATAATTTTAATGATTTAGATAACTCTGAAATTGTACATCATGTAAACCAAGCATTACGTGCTCATGGAGTTATGAAAAAAGATATAGATTATATGGTAAAAGATGGAGAAGTTTTAATTGTTGATGAATTTACAGGAAGAATAATGTATGGAAGAAGATATAATAATGGATTACATCAAGCAATAGAAGCAAAAGAAGGCGTTAAAATTGCAGATGAATCAAAAACGCTTGCAACAATTACATTCCAAAACTATTTTAGAATGTATGAAAAATTATCTGGTATGACAGGTACTGCTATGACAGAAGAAGCAGAATTTAGAGAGATATACAATTTAGATGTTATTTCTATACCAACAAATAAACCAATGGTTAGAAATGACCAAAATGATGTTATATACAAAAATGAAAATGCAAAATATAGAGCAATAGTAAAAAGTGTAAAAGAAGCAAATGAAAAAGGTCAACCAGTATTAGTTGGTACTGTATCAATTGAAAAATCTGAAAAATTAAGTAAGATATTAAAACAAGAAGGAATAAAACATAATGTATTAAACGCAAAATATCATGAACAAGAAGCTGAAATTATAGCACAAGCAGGTAAATTTGGAACTGTTACAATTGCAACAAATATGGCAGGACGTGGTACAGATATTATGCTTGGAGGAAATAGTGAATATCTAGCTCGCCAAGAAATGAGAAAACTAAAATACACAGAAGAACAAATAGAAGAAGCTATGGCGTTTAATGAAACAGATGATAAAGCTATACTTGATGCAAGAGCTAAATTTAGAGAATTAGTTGCTAAATATGAAGAAGAAATAAAAGATGAAAAAGAAAAGGTTATTCAAGCTGGTGGTCTAAAAATTATTGGTACAGAAAGACATGAATCAAGAAGAATTGATAATCAGTTACGTGGACGTAGTGGGCGTCAAGGAGACGTTGGTGAATCTAAATTTTACATAGGACTTGATGATGATTTAATGAAAATATTTGGTGGAGATATGATTACAGGTGTATTTAATACGCTTGGCGCAGATGAAGATATGCCAATCGAATCTAAAATAATTTCTGGTGCAGTTGAGAAGGCCCAAAAAAGAGTAGAGGGTAAAAACTTCAGTATTCGTAAACATGTATTACAATATGATGATGTTATGAATACACAAAGAGAAATAATTTACAAGCAAAGAAAACAAGTTCTAAATGGAGAAGATTTGAAAAATAGTATTATCAATATGATAACTAGTGTAGTAGAGGATATTGTTAACAAATATTCTGTAGAAGAAGTGGTAAATTATGAATCGCTAAAAGAAGAAATAAAAAATACATTTGGACTAGATAATATAGAAGCATTACAAGACAAAAAGTTTGACGAAAGAAAATTACAAGAGGAATTACTTTCAAAAGTACTTGCAAAATATGAAGAAAAAGAAGCTGAGATTGGTGAACAAGAGTTAAGAGAACTTGAAAGAGTTGTTATGCTAAAAGTAGTAGACCAAAAATGGATGGATCATATTGATGCAATGGATGAATTAAAAGATGGTATAGGACTTCGTGCATATGGACAAAAAGATCCAGTTGTTCAATATAGAATAGAAGGAACAGATATGTTTGATGAAATGATATATTCTATTAAATATGATGTTGTAAAAATACTACTAAATATAAGTAAACAACAAGAAGTAAGAAGAACAGAGACTGTAAGAATTACCAATATGTCTTTAGATAATATAAATGATGTGGACGGACAAAAAAGAGCGCCAGTAACAGTAATAAATCAAGGACCAACAATAGGAAGAAATGATACTTGTCCATGTGGAAGTGGTAAGAAATATAAGAATTGTTGCGGAAAGTAGCCTGCTACAAGGAGTTGCAGATAGGGCTGAAAACGCAAAAGTCATCATTTTGTCATCCTAAATTTTAAGTTGTTGACAGTTTTTTATAAAGAGGTAAAGTATGGATAAATATATAAAAGTTGGAATTGGAGTAATGATTTTAGATGGTAATAAAATATTATTAGGACATAGAGCTAAGAGCAAGAAAGATACAGGAGGAATATATGAAGTTGATTGTTGGACTGTACCTGGTGGAAAGCAAGAATATGATGAAACATTTTTTGAAGGTGCTAAACGTGAAGTAAAAGAAGAGACAAATTTAGATGTAGATGATATAGAACTATTTAATGTAGCAGATGATATTCAGCCAGATAGACATTATATAACATTACAAGTTATAGCCAAAAAACATAGTGGTGAATTAAAAATAATGGAACCAACAAAAGAAGATGAGTGGCAATGGTTTGATTTAGATAGTTTACCAGAAAAATTATATTCGCCAACAAGAAAATTTATTGAATCATATTTAAAATTAAAAAAATAGAATATTAAATTGAATAAAATATAATAAATTTTCTTGAAATTATTGACATAATGAATAAAAAGATAGTATAATAAATATACTAAAAGAGAATAGCTATTTATAATTCGAGTGTTTCGCAACTCAATCCAAAATGGCGAACGATATATTCGAGGTTTCACACCTCATAAAAAATAGTGAACGATATATTCGAGTTAATGCTAACTCAAAACAAAATAGCATAATTTAATTAATGGGGGTTAAAATTTAATTTTTAATCCTCATTTTTATGTATAAGGAGATGTTACAATGAAGTTGAAATTTTATGAAGTAGATAGTAAATATATAAAATATTTAAAAGAAAATGGTGATGAAAAAATTCCTAATATCAATTACGAAAAACATAACAAATTCTTTTGTGGTATAGTACTTACAATAAATAATTTTAATTATTTTGCCCCAGTATCTTCTTATAACAAAAAGGCTCATACTGCATTTAATTATGGATAAAGATAGAAAGACAAAAGAACTAAAACCTATATCTTCATTAAGATTTTCCTTTATGTTTCCATGTC
>CAOJFV010000008.1 GCA_948434985.1 uncultured Clostridium sp. | reverse complement strand
TTTTACAAAAAATGTTGAGGAGATTTTTATCACCCCAACATTTATTATAGAACCAGGCAAAAAAAGAAGGGGAATACCTTTCTTTTTTTTATTTTTTGTTGTATAATGTGTGTAATATGTGGGGGTGATAAAATTGAATTTAGAGAAATTTGAAGAAAACATAGGATACACTTTTACTGATAAAAAATTATTAAAGAATGCATTAACACATACTTCATATGCAAACGAGCAAAATGTAACAAGTAATGAGAAATTAGAATTTTTAGGTGATGCAGTATTAGAATTTGTAACAAGTGATTATTTATATAAAAATTATACCCATTTGAAAGAGGGAGAAATGACTAAAGTTAGAGCAAGTGTTGTATGCGAAGAAAGTTTATATAAAATAGCAATAAGGCATAATTTTAGTGATTTCTTATATTTAGGGAAAAGTGAACTTTCAAATAGAAAGCAAGCAAGACCTGCAATACTTGCAGATAGTGTAGAAGCAATTATTGCAGCAATGTATTTAGACTCTGACATAGAACAAGTAAAGGATTTTATAATTGATAATTTAGAAGAAGCAATTGAAATTGCAAGTAAAAATGTAGGAATGAAAGATTATAAAACAGTTTTACAAGAAAAGTTACAAGCTAATAAGGGAGCACATATAGAATACCAAATTATAAAAGAATCTGGACCAGATCATAATAAAATATTTACAGCTGAAGTTAAATTAAATGGAAAAACATTAGCAACTCGGTACAGGAACTTCTAAGAAAATAGCTGAAATGGAAGCTGCAAAAAATGCAATGTTAAATTTTTAATTATGTATTAAAATGTAACTGATTATTTCTTAGGAATGGTCGATAAATAGAGTAATGAAAGGAGAACTAAAAATAATGAAAAATAAACAAAAGCAATATGTTATACCAATATTTGTACCACATTTAGGATGCCCAAATGATTGTATATTCTGTAATCAAAAAAGCATTAGTGGACAAATAAAACAAGTTACAAAAGAAGATGTAAAAAGCACAATAGAATACTATTTAAAAAGTTTTAAAGAAAATAGTGCATATATAGAAGTAGCATTTTTTGGAGGAAGTTTTACAGCAATAGAGGTGTCACTTCAAGAAGAATTGCTTGGAGCTGCATATGAATATATTAAAGAAGATAAGGTTAACGCAATTAGAATTTCGACTAGACCAGATTGCATAAATAAAGAAATACTAAAAATGTTAAAAAAATATAAGGTAAAAACAATTGAACTAGGAGTACAATCAGCAAACGATTATATATTAAAAAGAGCAGGAAGAGGACATAGCTTTGAAGATGTAAAAAAAGCATCTAGATTAATTAGATGGAATGGATTTAAACTTGGACATCAAATGATGGTGGGATTACCAGAAAGTACAAGATTAGATGAATTAAATACAGCAAAACAACTAATTAAATTAAAACCAAAAATGATTAGAATATATCCTGTTTTAGTAATAAAAAATACAAAATTAGAGAAAGAATTAAATGATTGTACATATGAACCAATACCATTAAACCAAGCGGTAGAAACTTGTAAAGAACTTGTATACTTATTTAATAAAAAGAAAATAGAAGTAATAAGGATAGGACTTCAAAATACAGACTTAATAACAGATCCAAGTAGTAAAGAAAGTGAAGTAGTGGGACGGACCATATCATCCAGCATTTGGACAACTAGTAGAAGATAGCATATGGTATGATAGTATAGTAGAAAAAATAAAAAAATTCAATGTAAAAGTAAAAGAAGTTGAAATAATAGTAAATCCACAAGATGTAAATAGCGTAATAGGGCATAAAAGAGAAAATGCAGAAAAATTAAAAGAATTATATGAAGTAGATATAAAAGTTAAACCAGACGAAAATATAAAAATAGGAAAATCAGAAATAAAAATATTGAAAACTTTTACAGACTTTAAAGAAGAAACTACAGCATTATAATAACAGATAAGTATAAAATCACCTATATTTGTAAACAATACCAATATAGGTGATTTTTTATGAGTTTAAAAGAAAAGAAACAAAAATTATTAATAAAAAAATACTTGTGGGAATTCTTACAAATTATAGTAGGAACATTTATTATGGCTGTAGCAGTATCACAATTTCTTTTACCAAATCAATTATCTTCAGGAGGATTTACAGGAATTGCTACAATTTTTTATTATCTACTTAAATTACCAATGGGGCTAACAATATTTTTATTAAATATTCCATTATTTATAATGTCTTTTATAAAAAAAGGTAAAGAATTCTTTATAAAAGGACTTATTCGGAACAACTTCTTTATCATTATTTTTAGATGTATTAGATAAATTTCAAGCATTTACAAATGATCGATTACTTGCCTGTATATATGGCGGAGTAGTAATGGGGCTTGGAACTTCAATAGTTTTAAAAGCAAATGGGTCAACAGGCGGAACAGATATGCTTGCATATATAATAAGAGAATATAAACCAACATATAGAACAGGTAATTTAATAGTAATGATAGACATAGTGATTATTTTATTAAATGTAATCTTCTTTAAAAAAATAGAAATAGGATTATATTCTGCAATTACAATTTACATTATGGGAAAAGTAATAGATATAGTATTTGAAGGTGTAAATTTTACTAAAATGATTTATATAGTTTCAGATAAGTATTTAGATATAGCAGATAAAATTGGAGAACATATAGGAAGAGGAGTAACAGGAATATATGCAAAAGGAATGTATACAAATGATGAGAAAATGATGCTTTGGTGTGTAGCATCAAGAAATGAAGCAATGAGAATAAAAGGAATAAGTAAAAAAATAGATTCAGCATCATTTATAGTTATATCAAATGCAAGAGAAGCATTTGGATTTGGTTTTAAAAAGGAATAAAAAACAATAAATAGAGGTTACATAGTAGTATAACCTCTATTTATTGTTATAGGACTAATCAGCTTGAATAGATACAAAAATTATGTTAAAATAAAATAGGAAAATACGGAGGAATATATGAAAGAACAAGTATTTATTTTAGAGAATTATAAAGACTTTGAACCACGCCATATATTTGATTGTGGTCAATGTTTTAGATGGAATATACAAAATGATGGGGCATATACAGGGGTATTTAAAAATAATGTTTTGAATGTAAAAAAAGAAAACAATAAAATTATCTTTAAAGGTATATGTAATGATAATATTATAAAAGTAGTTAATGACTATTTTGATTTTGATACAGATTACAATAAAATAAAGCAAGAATTAAGCAGTGTAGATGAATATTTAAGAGAAAGTATTGAATTTGGAAGCGGAATTAGAATATTAAACCAAGACTTATGGGAAACTATTATATCTTTTATAATATCTGCAAACAACAACATACCAAGAATAAAAGGTATAATAGAAAAAATATCAAAAAAATATGGAAACAAAATAGAATGGAATGGTGTAGAATATTATACATTTCCAACTAAAGAGGCGTTAAGCAAAGCAAGTGTAGAAGATTTAAGAGCATTAGGATTAGGATTTAGGGATAAAAGAGTATATGATACTACTAGAATAATCTTAAATAACGAAAATTCATTAGAAGAACTTATTAATGAAGAAAATACAGAAGTTCTAAGAGAAAAACTACTAACACTTCCAGGAGTGGGACCAAAAGTTGCAGATTGTATAATGTTATTTGGATTAAAACGATTTGAAGTATTTCCAATAGATGTATGGGTAAGAAGAGTAATGAATGACTTATACATAAAAAATGAAGATGAAACAAAAGTAAATAAAAAAGAAATAGAAAAATTAGCGGTAGAAAAATACAAAAATCTTGCGGGACTTGCACAACAATATCTATTTTATTGGAAACGTGAAACAGCTTAGGAAAGGAAAATCAAATGAGCTTACGATTAATTTATGGACGAGCAGGAACAGGTAAAAGTCAGTTCTGTTTTAATGAAATAAGTGAAAGGATAGATAAAGAAAACAAAATATATATAATTACACCAGAGCAATTTTCCTTCACTTCAGAACAAAAACTATTAAACAGCATTAAACAAGATGCTGTTATAAGTGCTGAAGTTATAACATTTAATCGTATGGCTTATAGAGTGGCAAACGAGACTGGCGGAATTTTAGAAATAAACCTTTCAAAATCTGGAAAAGCAATGCTTATATATAGCATATTAGCTAAAAAGAAAGATGAACTAAAATTTTTAAATAAATCAGATGAAAATGTAAATATAATATCAACACGGAATTAGAGAATTTAAAAAACATGGAATAACAAAAGAACAATTAAAAAATATAATAGATAATACAAAAAATGAATATTTAAAGCTAAAACTAAATGATATGTATATTATGTATAACCAATATGAAGAAGAAATAGTTTCTAAATATATAGATGAAGAAGATATATTAACTATACTTGCAAACAATTTAGATAAAACAGATATGTTTAAAAATTCAATTATTTACATAGACGAATTTGTAGGATACACAAAACAAGAATATGATATTATCAGAAAACTTCTAAAAGAGGCAAAACAGGTAAACATTACAGTTTGTATAGATACATTAGAGAATTCTATGAATAATGAACAGGATTTATTTATAGCTAACAAAGAAACTTTGCAAAAACTAATTAATATTGCAAAAGAAGAAAAAATAAATATAGAAAAAGCAGTAGAATGTATTGAAACAAAAAAATATAAAACTTTAGAATTACAACATTTAGAGAAAAACTTATACAACACGAAATATGAAAAATATAATAGTGATGTAAAAAATATAGAACTATTTTTAGCAAAAAATCAATTTACAGAAATAGAAAACATAGCAAAAGAAATTGTAAAGCTTGTTAGAGATGAAGGGTTAAGATATAAAGAAATATCTGTTATTACAAAAACAATGGACACATATTCTAAAATTATTAAAGCAATATTCAATAAGTATGATATACCTGTTTACATAGATGAAAAAAAGGATTTAAGTGAAAACATATTAATAAAGTATGTATTATCAGTTATAGAAGTATTTGCTAAAAATTGGTCATATGAAGCAGTATTTAACTACTTAAAAACAGGATTTTCTGGAATAGAACCATATGATATTTTTATGCTAGAAAATTATGCTATAAAATATGGGGTGCGAGGAAGTAAATGGTATAAAGAACCATGGAAAATAGCTAAAGATAACGAAGAATTAGAATATCTTAATAATTTAAGAGAAAAAATAGCAGAGCCATTACTTAAATTTAAAGATAATCTAAATAGAATGAAAAATGCAAAAGAAATAACAGAAAAGCTATATGAATTTTTAATAGAAAATAAAATAGATGAAGCACTAATTACTAAAGCAAACTTATTAGAGCAAAAAGGAGAGATAGATTTAGCAAATTCATATAAAACAAGTTGGAATACTCTAATAAATGTATTAGATGAAGTTGTTTTAGTATTAAATACAGATAAAATTTCTTTTGAAGAATATGTTAAAGTATTAAAAATAGGATTACAAAATAGTGGGTTAGGTAGCATTCCTGCTACATTAGACCAAGTTATAGTTGGAGATGTAGACAGGTCTAGAACCCATAAGGTAAAAGTAGCATTTATAATAGGTTTAAATGATGGAGTTTTTCCTAAGTTAAATACGGATGAAGGATTTTTAAATGATAGTGATAGAGAATACTTAAAGAAAAATGGAATAGAACTTGCAAAAGGCTCTAAAGATTTGTTATTTGAAGAGAACTTTAATATTTATAAAGCCTTATTAGTACCAGAGGAAAAACTATATCTATCATATGCATCTTGTGATAATTTAGGGAAATCTCTAAGACCATCTATGCTTATATCTAAAATAAAAAAGATATTTACTGCGTTAAAAGAAAAAAGCGATATAGTAAATTCAGCATCTACTATAACTAATAAAAAAGCTACTTTTGAAGAATTGTTAGAAAACATTAGAAAATATCAAGATAAAGAAGAAATAGATGATGTATGGTTTGATATTTACAATATTTATAAAAATGATGAAGAATATAAGGAAAAATTAAATAATGCAATATTAGGATTAAATTATACAAACAAACCAGAAAATTTAAGCAAGGAAAACATTGATAAACTTTATAAAAACGTTTTAAATACTAGCATTTCAAGACTTGAACAATATAAAAGATGTGCATTTTCATATTATTTAAAATATGGATTAGGAATAACTGATAAAAGCTTATTTAAGATAGAAAGCTTAGACACTGGAACATTTATGCATGATGTAATCGATGAATTTTTTGAACAGGTAATATCAAGGGATATTTTGCTTAAAAATATAACAGATGAACAAATTATGGAAATAGTTTCAAGCATAATTAATGAAAAATTAACATTAAATAGGAACTATATATTTACTGGCACAGCCAAATATAGAATTCTAACTAAAAGATTAAAAAATGTGATTTTAAAATCAATGAAATATATTATACAAACTATAACAGACAGTGATTTTGAGATATTTGGAAATGAAGTAGAGTTTAAAAATGGTAAGAAATATAATCCAATGATAATTGAACTAGAAGATGGTAAAAAAGTTGAAATTACAGGTAAAATTGATAGAATAGACTTAGCAAAAAATAAGGATGGAAAATATATTCGTATTATAGATTATAAATCTAGTATAAAGAATATAGATTTAAATGAATTTGCCTGTGGACTTCAAATTCAATTACTTACATATCTTGATGCGGTCACGAAAATAGAAGATGTAATTCCAGCAGGAGTATTATATTTTAACTTAATTGATCCAATAATTAAGGCAGATAAGAATATGACTGATGAAGAAATAGAACTAGAGCTTAAGAAACAATTTAAAATGCAAGGATTAATCTTAGCAGATATTAATGTGGTTAGAATGATGGATAAAAACTTAGATAAAGGAGCATCTAATATTATTCCTGCATATATTGATAAGAATGATAACTTAAGTAATACAAGATCAAGCTGTGTAAGTAAAGAACAATTTAAATATTTGCAAAAATATACTAATAAATTAATTAAAGAAATTGCAAGTGAAATTTTAAGTGGAAATATAGATATATTGCCATCTTATAATACTAAAAAGAAAAAAACTCCTTGCGAATATTGTGAATATAAAGCTATTTGTAATTTTGATAGTTCAAAGAATGAATATAACTATGTGCCTAATTTAGAGAAAGAGGTAATACTTGAAATGATTAAAGAAAGTAACTAATAAAATAAAAAATTTGTTCCTATGCACTTGTTTTTTTGTAAAAAGTATTATATAGTATGAAGTAATAGAAAATGAGATAGTAGATATGTGTTGCCACTTTACTACATAGCTTTGGCTATGAGAAAGTGAGGTGGTGTTTATGAGTTTTATAATATTTTTAATATATATATTAATGGTATCATTAACCATAAACGTAGCCTTATTAGCAGTTATATACATACAATATGTAAATAAAACTATAAATAAGGAATAAAAATAACGACACATTCTACTTTTGACCAAGGGAATGTGCCGTTATTACTTTATATAAGTGGTAACCACAGCATCTGCGGTTCTCATTTTCTATCTATATTATATATTGATTTTTAATTTTTGTCAAATAAAAAAGTAATAACTTTATAAATTTTAAAGGAGATATTTAATGCAAGATTTAACTAATGATGTAGTAGTACATATTAAAAAGAATAATATAGAATATTTGCAGTTTAGAAGACTATTAGAATATCCCGAGTTAGTACACTGCTATACTCTAAGTACTAATAATTTTGATATTGCTGGAAATGACACTATGGAAAATAGAAAAGAGATTGTGCTAAATAACTATAGAAAACTTGCAGATGTACTTTGTATAGATTATAATCACATTATAAGACCATATCAAACACATACAGATATGGTAATGAAAGTTTCTGAAATACCAAATGAAATACAGATATTTCCTAAGGAATATTGGGATGTAGATGGACTAATTACAGATAAACCAAATGTTACATTGTCACTTGGGTATGCCGACTGTACACCACTTTTCTTGTATGACCCAGTTAAAAAAATTATAGGAGACATTCATTCAGGGTGGAAGGGAACTTTAACTAAAATCGGTAAAAAGGCAGTTTTAAAAATGGTTGAGGAGTATAACTCTAATCCTAGTGATATTATTTGTTGTATAGGACCAACAATAAGAAAATGTCATTTTGAAGTAGATACCGATGTACAAGAATTATTTTATAATGAATTTTCGTACTTAAATAATATAGATGATATAATTACAAAAAAAGATAGTAAATATTATATTGATACTGTTTTAATAAATAAAATAATACTAGAAGAAGCGGGATTAAAAGAAGAAAATATAATAGATAGTAACATTTGTACAGTATGCAATTCTAACTTTATGCATTCATATAGGGTAAATAAAGAGTTAGCAGGAAGAAACACAGCAATAATTGGATTAAGATAAAAAATAATAAGTTAATTACAAGGAGGAACAATGAACTATCCAGAAAAATTAAAAATAGGAGATACTATAGGAATATGTGCGCCATCTGATGGAATAAGTAAACCAGAGAAAATAGAAAAATTAGAAACCGCAATTAAAAATTTAGAGCAAATGGGTTACAAAGTAATAGAAACTGAAAGTGTGAGAAAAAGTATAAGAGGAAGAAGTACAGACGCTAAAAAAAGAGCAGAAGAATTTATGGAGCTTTGGAAAAATGACGAAGTGAAATTAATTCTATACGCTGGTGGCGGAGATTTCTTAATGGAAATGCTAGATGAACTAGATTTTGATGAAATAAGAAAATTTCCACCAAAATGGACACAAGGATTTTCTGATATTACAACAATAAGCTTCTTACTTAACACTATTTGTGACATACCATGCGTGTATTGTGATGCAGTAAAAGATTATGCAATGAAGCCACTATATAGAAATTTAGAAGATAGTTTTAAAATTATGTCAGGAGAAGGTTTTATACAAAACTCTTTTGAAAAGCATTCTGATGGAAAAGAAGATAACGAAGATTATACATATAATTTAACTAAAGATACAAAATGGAATAATTTAAAAGGTGAAAAAGAAATCGTAATTACAGGAAGAGCATTAGGCGGATGCCTAGATTGCATAGATACTTTAATAGGAACAAAATATGATGTAGTAGCAGATTATATAGAAAAATATAAAAATGATGGAATCTTATGGTTTTTAGAATGTTTTGAAATGAATACACCACAGTTCCAAAGAATTCTTTGGAAAATGAAAAATGCAGGATATTTTAAATATTGTAATGGAATAATTTTTGGAAGACCTTTTATTATGAGAGAAGACTATGAAATAACATCAAATCAAGCAATATTAGATGCAATAGGAGATTTAAATATACAGGTTATTACAGAAGCGGATATAGGACACATTCCACCACAACTTGCAATGGTTAATGGGGCAATTTTAAAAATTACATCAAAAGATGGAAAAGGAAAAGTAGAAACATATTTAAAATAAATATAAAATTTGAAGGGGAAGAAATATATGAATTTATAAATATTGCAAAAGATAAAATAATAGAAGAATTAAAAGAAATAATAGGAGAAGAAAATGTTTGAAACATGGGAAGAATTAGAAGCATCAATAGTTGGATGTAAAAAATGTAAGTTATGTAATAATAGAAATAATATTGTTTTTGGGACTGGGAATAAAAATGCTAGAATAATGTTCATTGGTGAAGGACCAGGAGCAGACGAAGATAGAGAAGGAATACCATTTGTAGGAAAAGCTGGAAAGCTTATGAATATGGCATTTGATGGAATAGGAATAAATAGAGAAGAGGTATATATTGCAAATATAGTTAAATGTAGACCACCTTCAAATAGAAACCCAGAAGATGACGAAGCAGTTTCTTGTTTAGATTATTTAAGAAATCAAGTAATGTTAGTTAAACCTAAAATAATAGTACTTTTAGGAAGTGTAGCACTTAAAAATATTTTAGGAAAAGAATATGGAATTACAGCATCACGAGGAAAATGGATAGAAAGAAAAGGAATTTTATATATGCCAACATGGCATCCAGCAGCATTACTTAGAGATGATTCTAAAAAAATAGAATTTTGGCAAGATTTAAAACAAGTAAAAAGTAGGAGAGAAAATTTATGAAAAACATACTAATAAACGCAGTAAAGCATTTTATAGTAATAACACATCATAAATGGGTTGTACTAAAATTATGTACAAAAGCAGGAATACCATGGAGAGGACTAGTACACGATTTATCAAAATATTCTCCAACTGAATTTATAAATAGTGTAAAATACTTTAATCAAGGAAAAAGAAGTCCGATACAACTGGAAAAACAAGAAAGAGGATATTCAAAAGCGTGGCTTCATCATAAAGGAAGAAATAAACATCATCCAGAATATTGGTATGATAATAATTCGAAAGAACAGTTACCAATTATGCCATATAAATATGCGTGCGAAATGATATGTGACCAATTAGCTGCAGGAATAGTTTATCAAGGAAAAGATTGGACGAAAGAATATCAATTTAATTATTGGAAAAGAGTAAGAGAAGACTTTTTATTAAACGAAAAACTAAAAAACTTTGAAGATATAATACTTGAACAAGTGTCAAAAGATGGAATAAATAAAGTTATCACAAAAGAAAATCTAAAAAGATGTTATGAAGAATGTATTAAATAATATTAATATATTCGTCGCTACTTAGATACTATTTTAAAACTGAATATTGACAAATTCTGGATATAGAGTATTGCAATTTACATAACACTATGGTATAATTAAAGAAGTTTGCGAGTAATAACTCGCAAGTGAAACCAATAGGCTTCTGCTTTTTTATTTATAGCAGAAAATAAAAAATCAAAAGGAGAGAGACAACATGAACAAAAAAAATGAGGAAGTTCGGAATCAACAGGAAAAGAAAGGTTTTATAGCGATATGGGACGAGATGTGGCAGTCAATACGTAAGGCAATAGTGCCGATTTTGTATGCCATTATTACTATCCCTAGTTTTTTCGCAGTTTCGTATTGTATATGCTGGCAGTTGATGGGAAATAACATATGTAGCTACGACAAAGAAATATACGATACTATTGAGGAAGCGATTGCTAACAATGTTGTTGTAGCATATAGTGAAGAAAACGATGGTGCAGAAACTAACGCTATGGAAGCGGCTGTAATTGATACATTTCGCATTATGGATACAGTAGACACGTGTCAGTCAACTCGTGAAAATGAGGACATACTCCTGGAATGTACAGTTAAAAATGGATATTTTAAAGCAATAGTTAGAACAAGAATATCCAAAGATTGTCAAATAACTGGTTCAAACAGAAATTATAATTCTGAAAAAGAATATATGGATGAGTGTCAACCAATTTTTGCACTTTGTGTCATTGGTGGATGTGTTGTTGGATGGGTTGTAATTACTGCATTTGTATGTTTATTGATACAAGTACCAGTATGTATCATAAAGGCAATTCGAGAGAAAAAAAGAAACAAAGAAGAAACAGACAACACAGACGGCAAAGAGACAAAGGGCAGTTCAGCTGACAAGAAAACTACAACTGGAGAAGATGATTTTGACCTTGTAGATCTTGATGATGGAGCTACTGAAACCTCCAAGGAGGTTCTGCCAACTTCTAAATAAGCATGAAGACATCCTGAAACTAGAAACCCTCAGCATTTTAGCTGGGGGTTTTTAGAATAAAGAGGTTCTATAAAAAATGTTGGGGCAGAAAACTTTTAAAGTTTTCCACCCCAACTATTGACATTCATCCATAAAGCACAATCAAATAGGTGGTGCTGTATTTAGATGTGTAGGAGATATTAATCAAAATTTCTGTAACAAAAGTACTGACCACTAGGAAATTTATGCCATATTCCATCACCTTGTTCAAATGTAGCTTGAAAAACAACATCAAGTGGAATATCAATTCCAACAAGTCCACGTAAATAATTTCCAACATTTTTCTTTACTTCTTCTGATGGTATAGCATGGTCAAATGCACCACTAGCAACAGTTGAATATTGATTATCTGCGTGAATTACGTCATATAAATTATCATCTTCAAACTTTGGATGCATTATGCGACGTTCTGGAACTGCTGCAGTACAAATTTGTTCATAGGCAGGACAATTGCCACTTTCAACTTGAACTAAACGGCATAGAGGATCATAGAATTCATCATAGAGAGTATCTGCAATCAATTGTGCCTCAAGAGAAAGTTGAAAAAGTTCCTCATTATTAGAAATGTATTCCTGGTTTTTCTCAAAGACAATATCATAAGAGTTTCCAAGACTTTCGTTAAATTCATTATATTTTTCATAATATAATGGAAAGTATTTTGGAATGTTATTTATGGCATCTAGATATTCAGTATACATTTCTTCATATGAAGAGATATATTCTTGAAGTTTAGATAATTCATTTTCATATGTGTTAGAATAGTCTCTTAGAAAATTATTATACCAGTTTGCAAAACTAGATACTTTTGCAGCTTTAACTTCATCATAAAGACGCCTAATTTCAATGTCCAAATTTTCTAAATCTACAAAAGAATTTGAAATCTTGTTATAGATTTCTTTTAGTTCTTCAAAATCCTTATCGGGTGGTATGCAAATCCTTCTTTCGGTATATGTAAATTCTTCTTGTACTGGTTCTGTAGTTTGATTAGTTTTTACAGTAAAACATAAAAACAATAAAACTAAATCAGTAACAAAAGCAAAGCATGTAAAATATACTAAATATACCCAAAATGCTGAATTTACATTTGCCTTTTTTGAAATAGTCCGCTTTTGTGTGTTCATTTCTACTATAATTTCTCCCTTCAAATTTTTTTATGTCTACAATTATATCATAGACTGTAAAATTATGTCAATGGTAAATTGAACCATTTTGTATATAGTTGCATTTTTTTGTGTTGTATATTTGTGTATAGGAGTTGATAAAAATGCAAGACAAGTATAATTTGACTAAACAAGAAAATATCTTTTTAACAAAAAAATGATTGTAAGCAATACATATAGTAATGCAAAAATAGAAGGATGCAATGTAACTTTTCTAGAGACTAAGACTATTCTAGATGGAGTAAACGTAGCAAATGCAAAATTAGATGATATACCTAAAAAATGGGCGATTTTAATCGCCCATTTAATAAAAGTTATTTTTCTTCAATTTTTAATTGTTCACCAATAACATTTTCTATTGATTCTTCTAAAATAGATGTACAATGAGGACATCTTGAAGCTCTAATATTAATTTCTGATAAACAATAAGGACATACTTTTGTTGTAGGTGCAGGGATATCTTCTTCTTTTTTGCTTTTTCTTAATTTCTTAAAAAATCTAGGTTGTTTTTCAAGTTTTTTATTTATATCATCTGCCATCCCTTTAGCCTTTTCCTCTAAAGCTTTATTAAATTTATTAATATATCTAACCATAAGAAAAACACTAAATGCAATAATTAAAAAATTAATAACATTAGTTATAAATGAACCATATTTTATAGAAGTATCACCTATTGTAAACATCATATCATTAAAATCAATTTTTCCTGTAAAAACAGAAATAAAAGGCATAATAATATCATTAACTAGTGAATTAACAATCTTTTGAAAACCACCACCAATAATAACACCAATTGCTAAATCCATAACATTTCCTTTTGTAGCAAATTCTTTAAATTCTTTTAACATAGCTATCCTCCTAAATAAAAGTCTATATATAATATATGGTAAAAGTAGAAATTTGTCAAATTTTAAAACATAATTACATTACTTCATATGAGTGGATTTAAGAATGAACATTATCCGAAAAAAGCATATAAAATTACTAGAAACCTCTTCTAAAAAATAAAAAAATGTTATATAATATTAACATGATTTACAAAAGGAGAAGATAGCGAGACATGAACTCGATTATACAAATGCTATCAAATTCAAAAAGATTTAATAGCTATATTATGGATTTTAAAAATAAAAAAAGCCCAGTACTTCTAACTGGGCTTACTGACGTTTGTAAAGTTTGCTTTGCTTATGGAACAAAAGAATATACAGGTAAAAAAATTTGTATAATTACTTATAATGAAATACAAGCAAGAAAATTATATAAAGATATGAGTTATTTTACCCAAGAGATAGTATTTATTCCCAAAAGAGAAATAGTTACATATGATTATGTTGCAGAAAGTAATGATTTACAAATAAAAAGAGCAGAAGCACTAAGTAGTATATATAAAGGTGTTGTAGATGTTGTAATAACTACAATAGAAGCATTAGGGCAAAGAATCATTCCAAAAGAATTATTATTTAGAGATATATTAAATTTTAAAGTAGGAAAAACTTATGATATAGAAACTATTAAAAAAAGTTTAGTAGCACTTGGATATGCAAGATGTGAACTAATCGAAGCAAAAGGTCAGTTTAGTATTAGAGGTGGAATTGTAGATGTTGGAATAACAGAAAAAGAAGGTGTAAGAATTGAACTTTGGGGAGATGAAGTCGATTCTATAAGATATTTTAATATATCAAGTCAACGTTCAACTAAAATGATAGAAGAAATTACAATCTATCCAGCACACGAATTCATATTAGAAAAAAACATAGAAGATGTATGTAAAGATATAGAAAAAAGGTATGAAAATTTAGAAAATAAGGATATTATTGACTATGATATAGAACTAATAAAATCTGGTAACTACATAAGCAAAATAGACAAATATTATGATAGTTTTTATACGAAAACCACAAACTTATTAGATTATTTAAATGATTATTGCATATTTTTAGATGAAACAAAAAAAATACAAGCAAGGGCTAAAAATGTATTAATAGATAATGAAAATGTACAAAAAGCATTAACCCAAAAAGAAAAAATTGTTCCAGATGCGTTAAAAAATTTATATGAATATGAAGATCTTTTATTGGAGATACTAAAAGGAGAAACTGTATATCTAGAAAAACAAGATATAGGTATGGTAGAAGAAAGTGAAGAGATAAAGAAAAACGGAATAAACTTTGAAACAAGAGAAGTAAATTTCTATAAAAGCAGTATGGAATTATTTTTAGAAGAAGCAAAATCTGCATCTCAAAAACAAAAGAGAGTAGTAGTACTAGCAGGAGGGGAAGAAACTGCTAAAAAACTTTCTTTACTATTATTAGAAAATGAAATACCACATAAATATGTAGAAAAATTAGATGTAGAAATTCCAAATGGTACTGTAATTGTATCAACAAAAGGATTATCAACAGGATTTGAATTATTTGATTCAAAACTTCTTGTTATTAGTAGTGAAGAATTATTTAATAAAGATGCAAAAAAACGAAAAAGAGCACCGCAAGAATTTGCAAAAGGAGAGAGGGTAGTATTTGCAGATTTAAAAATAGGAGATTATGTAGTACATAAAACTCACGGAATTGGGCAATTTATAGGAGTAAACACAATTAGTGCTGATAACATTACTAAAGATTATATTAAAATAAAATATAGAGATGACGACATTTTATATATTCCAACAAACCAATTAGATAGTATTAGAAAATATATTGGTGGTGGAGAAGCGAGTCCTAAGTTAAATAGACTAGGAAGTAAAGAATGGGCAAATACCAAGAAAAAAGTAAAATCAAACTTACAAGAAGTTGCAAAAAATCTTATCGAATTATATGCAAAAAGGCAGAAGGTAAAAGGTTACGCTTTTGCATTAGATACTCCTTGGCAAACACAATTCGAAGATAGCTTCCCATATACTGAAACAGAAGATCAATTAAGATGTATAGAAGAAGTAAAAAAAGATATGGAAAAAGATAAACCAATGGATAGACTTCTTTGTGGTGATGTTGGATATGGAAAAACAGAAGTAGCTATTCGCTCGGCTTTTAAAGCAGTTATGAGCCATAAACAAGTTGCTTACCTTGTTCCAACTACTGTGCTTGCAAACCAGCAATATGAAAGTTTTAAAGAGCGAATGGAAGATTTTGCAATAAACGTAGAACTTTTAAATAGGTTTAGAACAAAGAAAGAACAAGATCAAGTTATAAAGAAACTAAAACTTGGAGAAGTTGATGTTGTTATTGGAACACATAGAATATTAAGTAAAGATGTAGAATTCAAGGATTTAGGACTCTTAATTATAGATGAAGAGCATCGTTTTGGAGTAAAAGATAAAGAAAAAATAAAAGAACTAAAAACTAATGTAGATGTATTAACTATGACAGCAACACCAATACCTAGAACGCTTCATATGTCTATTGTTGGTGTAAGAGATATGTCTGTAATATATGAACCACCTGTAAATAGAAGACCAGTTCAAACTTATGTACTTGAATATGATGAAGAGGTTGTAAAAGAAGCGATAACTAGGGAATTAGAAAGAGATGGACAGGTATTTTATTTATATAATAATGTGGAAGGCATAATAAAAAAAGCAGAAGATGTTGCAAATTTAGTTCCAGAAGCAAAAGTAGGTTTTGCACATGGAAAGATGACAGGAAAAGAACTTGAAGAAATCATGATGGACTTCATAGAAAAAAGGATAGATGTTTTAGTATGTACAACAATATTAGAATCAGGTATAGATATACCAAATGCTAATACAATTATTGTTGAAAATGCAGATAGATTGGGTCTTGCACAGTTATATCAAATTAGAGGTAGAGTAGGAAGAAGTAGTACACAAAGTTATGCATATATTACATATAAACCAGACAAACTATTAAGTGAAGTAGCAGATAAAAGATTAAAAGCGATAAAAGAATTTACTGAATTTGGTTCTGGATTTAAAATAGCAATGCGTGATTTAGAAATAAGAGGAGCAGGAAGTTTGCTACGGAGAAATTCAACATGGACATATGGATCAAGTTGGATATGATACTTACTGTAAATTACTAGATGAAGTTGTAAAAGAAATGCAAGGAATAGAGACAAAAGAAGAAATAGATGTACAAATAGATATAAATATTTCAAGTTATATTCCAGATGAATATATAGAAAATAGTAGTCAAAAAATTGAGGTATATCAAAATATAGCTACTAGCCGAACAGAAGAAGATATACAAAATGTAATAGACGAAATTATAGACAGATTCGGTGCAATGCCAGAAGAAGTAAATAACTTACTTGAAATTGCACGTATAAAAGAACTAGCAAAGAAAGCGTTTGTAACAAAAATTTCTGGAAGAAGAGAAAGTGTTGTATTTAACTTCGATGCAAACAACTTTAATATGAACATAGTAGATAGACTAGTTAAAAAGTACAGAAATGAAATAAGATTTTCACGGAGGAATTGAGCCATATATAACATATAAACTACCAGAAAATTCAAATGCGGTTATTGTGAAGAAGATAAAAGACTTTTTAAAGGAATGTGTGGAATAGGAGGAATTATGCAAGTTATAACAAGTAAAGATAATGAAGTTATAAAAAATATACGAAAACTTAAAGATAAGAAATACAGAGAAATAGAAAATAAGTATATTGTTGAAGGAATTAAACTAATAGAAGAAGCAGTTGAAGAAAATGCTAAAATTGATACAATAGTTGTATGCGAAGACTGTGTAGAAAACAACTTAATAGAACAAAAATTAATGTATGAAATTGCTAAATACAATTGTATATATGTATCAGAAAAAGTTTTTGGAGCAGTAACAGAAGTAACGAATCCACAAGGGATTTTAGCGGTAGTAGAAAAAGACAATAAAGAAGATGCGATAGATTATGACCAAGATGTTATTGTTGTATTGGATGGAATACAAGACCCAGGAAATTTAGGTACAATCTTAAGAACTGCAGATAGTGTAGGTTTAAAACAAATAATTATATCAAAAGAAACAGCTGATGCATACAATCCGAAAGTTGTTAGATCAACAATGGGAGCAATATTTAGAGTTAAAGTTATTATAGCTGAAGATTTAGTAAAAACATTGAAAGAAATAAAAAAACATAAATTCAAAGTAGTTGCTACATCACTTAAAACTGAAGATAGTATATATGATGTTGAATATGATAAAAAAGTAATTGTAATTGGAAATGAAGCAAATGGAGTATCAAACGAGATTTTAGATATGGCAGATATAAAAGCAAAAATTCCAATGCTAGGAAAAACAGAAAGTCTAAATGCATCAGTTGCAACAAGTGTAATTTTATATGAATATGTAAGACAGAAAATAAATAGAAGGTAAAAGATAACAACCGCGACTTTGCGGTTGTTATCTTTTACTTTCCACCTAATATATCTACAATAATAGGATAAATTTCTTCATAATTATTTTCCCATTTTTCAGCAATATGTTTTGCTTCTTCACTAGAACCCGCTTGAAGTTTCACTTCAAAAATAGTCACATTATTTTTAACTAATTTACAAGTAACTATAAATTCATGTTCATTTTTTGGAGTAAATTCAGAGAATGCATGGTCCTTGTACTGTACATCATCTACTTCTCTATTTAAAGCATTATCAATTTGAAGTTTCATAATACCTGGCAAGATATCATCTGTAAGAGACAATGTTTCTTTTCCTAGGTCTGTTATTTTATACATGGTTTTTTCGTCTTCTGTATAACCAATAATATATTTATTTTCAAGTAAATCTAATAAAAATTGTTGAAAATAAAAGTAATTCATCTCTTTAATTGATAATGTAAGTTTTAAAAGATTATCATTATCTATTGGCTTATCAAGCTTATCTAAAATATATAAAATTAATACTTTATTTTCTGCTAAAATTTCACTATCTTCATTTAGTTTCATAACTTGTAAACAGTCCTTTCTGTATTAATGATTTTATAAGTTAAAATATAAATTCTTCTATTTTATCCCACACTATATCTGTATATATTTTTTTCTCTGAAGAAAAGGGAAGAATTGTACTAAAAGAAATACCGAAGTTCTTTTTTTAAATCTTCAACATAAGAATCAACTTTAGTAGGAGCGATTTTATCAGCTTTATTTGCAAGTACCATAAAAGGTAAATTAGATCTAACAACATAATCGTACATAAGTCTATCATTTTCAGTAGGTTTATGACGAATATCTATTAGAAATATAATAAGAGAAATAGTATTTCTTTTAACTAAATACTCTTCTGTAAATTTACCAACTTTTTCTTGCTCAAGTTTTGACATCTTACTATAACCATATCCAGGTAAATCCACAAAATAAAATTTATTATCTATATTATAAAAATTAATTTGTCTTGTCTTACCAGGTTCACTACTAGTTCTAGCAAGAGATTTTCTATTAATCATAGTGTTTACAAATGAAGATTTTCCAACATTAGATTTTCCAACTAGAACAATTTCAGGAAGGTTGTTATTAGGGTATTGTTTTGGACTAACAGCAGAAACTTCAAATTTAGGATTATTGACTTTCATTTTCTAACCTCTTTTAATCTATTTTTTATTTTGCAATTGACAATAAAATAAAATTTATGTATAATATACATAGAAAATGAGAAACCACAAACGTGGTTCACCTCAGTATAATGTGATTTGGCACATCTAACTTTAGCGGGTTACAGATGTGTCTGTTTTTTAATAGTATAATATGTATATTATTGCTATTAAATATCTGGTATCTATCATAAGCCTCACCTCCTTATTGGAGGCAAACCACATCTGTTTATTCTCATTTCCTATAATGAGTACTATATAATATTTTTACAAAAAACAAGCGAACATTAGGAAATTTTTTGTTTTTCTAGTTTTTCTTTTCCGCCCATATAAGGTTGTAATGCTTTTGGAATACTTATGCTTCCATCTTCATTATAGTTGTTTTCAAGTAGAGCTATAAGCATACGAGGAGGAGCAACTACAGTATTATTTAAAGTATGAGCATAATAATTACCTTTTTCTCCTTTTATACGAATACCTAAACGTCTGCTTTGAGCATCTGTTAAGTTTGAACAGCTTCCAACTTCAAAATATTTTTGTTGTCTTGGACTCCAAGCCTCTACATCAACACTCTTGGCTTTTAAATCTGCAAGGTCACCACTGCAACATTCTAGTGTTCGAACAGGAATATCTAAGTTTCTAAATAATTCAACTGTATAAGAACACATTTTATTATACCATTCATAACTTTGTTCTGGTTCACAAACAACAATCATTTCTTGTTTTTCAAATTGATGTATACGATAAATTCCACGTTCTTCTATACCATGAGAACCTTTTTCTTTTCTAAAGCAAGGAGAATATGATGTCATTGTATATGGTAGGCTAGATTTTTGTAAAATTTGATCTTTAAATTTACCAATCATTGAATGTTCACTTGTTCCAATTAAGTACAGATCTTCACCTTCAATTTTATACATCATAGCATCCATTTCTTCAAAACTCATAACACCTGTTACAACATCAGAACGAATCATAAAAGGTGGAACACAGTATGTAAATCCTTTGTTAATCATAAAATCTCTTGCATATGAAATAACGCTACTATGAAGTCTTGCAATATCACCCATTAAATAATAGAAACCATTACCTGCAACTCTTCTTGCAGAGTCTAAATCTATACCAGAGAAACTCTCCATAATATCAGCGTGATAAGGAATTTCATAGTTTGGAACAACAGGTTCACCAAATTTTTCCACTTCTACATTTTTAGAATCATTTTCACCAATTGGAACAGATTCATGAATTATATTTGGTATTTTCATCATTTTTTCTTTAATTTCTAAAGCAAGACTAGCTTCTAATTTTTCATTTTCTACAAGTTCTGCATTTATATTACTAACTTGTTTTTTTATAGCTTCTGCCTTATCTTTTTCACCATTTTTCATAAGGATACCAATCTCACTACTTAAACTATTACGTTGTGAGCGAAGTTCATCACCTCTTAGTTTAGTAGTTCTATTTTTAGTATCTAGCTCTATAACTTCATCAACTAAATTAAGTTTATGATCTTGAAATTTTTTCTTTATATTTTCTTTAACAAGCTCTGGATTTTCTCTTACAAATTTGATATCTAACATAAATATACCTCCTATAAAACAAAAAACGCCCTTATAAACTATAAGATAGGCTCTCTATATAAAACTAAAAATTAGTACTATTCTTTTGCTAATGTTTATTATTAATATAAATATTTTAACACAGTTTTATCATAAATTCAAGGATTAAATAAGTATTTTTGGATAATATATAGTAAACATTAAATTTCATAAATTACCATAGCAAATAAATTATTATTATGTTATAATATAAAAGTAACATAAGATTAAGAAAAAGGGGAAATAACATATGAAATTATTAGAAAATAAAAAAGCTATAATAGCAGTTATAATAATAGTACTTTTACTAGCTATAGGTGGAGTAATTTATTCTATGTATAATAGTAACAAACAACAAACTATAGCGCAACCAATAAATGAAGACCAACAAGAAGTAGAAGAGAATAAAAACATTGTAGATATTAATGATGTTGAAGAAACCACTCGGGAATACAGTTAGTGAGAACATAGTACAAAACGAAGAAATAAATACTAAAAATGAGGAAAATAAGACAACTACTAACAATTCAAACAATAATAAAGACAATACACCTACATACTATATAAAAGTAAACTATGGAGCACAAGTAGTTACAATATATAAAAAAGACAATAATGGAAATTATACAGTACCAGTAAAAGCAATGGTATGTTCAACAGGTACGGCAACACCAACGTCTGGAGTATATAAAATTCCAGCAAGATGGGAATGGTTACGTCTTCAAGGGTATGTATGGGGGCATTATAGTACACAAATAAAAGGAAATATTCTATTTCATTCAGTGCCATATTTACGAAAAGGAGAACTTGATAGCTTAGAATATTGGGAATATGATAAATTAGGAACTGATGCATCAGCAGGTTGTGTGCGTTTAACTGTTCAAGATGCAAAATGGATATATGATAACTGTAAAAATGGAACTAAAGTTGAATTTTATAGTAGTTCAAACCCAGGACCACTTGGAAAACCAAAAGCAAAGAAAATATCTTCATATGAAGATTACTTAAGAAACTGGGATCCAACTGATCCAGATCCAAATAACCCTTGGAAAAATTATAAAGAACCACAAAAAAATGAAAACAATACAGTTACAAAACCAGAAACATCAAATAACACAATTAGCAATACAAATAAACCCAATAATACAACTGGGGAATTGACTAATAAAAATGAAGTAAGTAAACCAGATAATACAACACCAAGTACAACAAATAAAAATGAAATATCAAACCAAGAGAATGATAAAAAAACTGAAAATACAACTGAGGGAACAGAAACAAAAAATCAAATAACAGATAAAAATACTGTAACAAAATAGAATGAAAATATATATACAAAAAACACTTCATATTGAAGTGTTTTTTATGTTATTATTAGAATTGAAAACAAAAAATAAATTTGTGCAAGAAAAATCAAGAAAATAAACTATATAAGCATTATAATTATCTTTGAAATGGGGAAGATTATGAATTATATTGTAGAACTTCAAAAAGCACTAGATTATATTGAAGATAATCTTGAAGAAGATATTAATCATAAGAAAATAGCAAAAGAGTTAGGAATATCATCATTCTACTTTCATAGAATTTTTAGCGTTGTTATTGGAATATCTCCTGCAGAGTATATTAGAAATAGAAGGTTAACTTGTGCTGCAGATGAGTTAAGCATTTATAAAGCTAATATATTAGATGTTGCAATAAAATATCAGTTTAATAGTAATGAAAGTTTTACAAGAGCATTTACTAAATTTCATAATGTTACTCCCAAAATGGCTAAAGTGGATGGAACAAAATTAAAAGTATTTAGTAAAGTTCATTTAAGTCTAAATTTAGAAGGAGGTAATATTATGGATTACAGAATAGAAAATAAAGATGCGTTTAAAATATGTGCAATTATAAGAGATTTTAATATCGAAACTAAAAATGAAATACCTAAATTTTGGAATGAAATTAAAGCAAATGGAAAATTAAGATAAATTTCAAAAGATTTTACAAGGTGTACATTGGGAGTTTGTGTTGGAGAAAATAATGCAAAAGAATATAAGTATGGAATTGGAATAGAAATGGAAGAAAATGATGAACAAGTTCCTGAAACAGAAATTATTAATGTTGAAAAAAGTAAATGGGTTGTTTTTAAATGTGAAGGAAACAAAGCCGAAGATATAAACAAACTTTGGACCCAAATTTATAAAGAATATTTTGTTACATCTGAGTACAAACAAAATATGGATATAGATTTTGAACTATATGATGAAAAGAATACAGAAATCTGGATACCAATATGCAAACAATAAAAATCACAGTTTAATATTGTATAATTAAATGACATTATAATAAAAAATACCTCATATAATATATGGGATGTTTTTTATGGGCAAAAAAGGACAAGCTATATTGTAATGGAAAAAATTATGCACAATGTGGTTTGCAAAGTAGAATTGTAAAATATTAGAACATTTTGCTTACATTTAAAGGGGGAAAATTAAGGCAGAAAAAGAACAAGGTTTTGCAAAAATCTTGAAGAATAATAGTTACTATGATATACTTATAAAAAATTAATAATGGAGGAAATATATGTCAAAAAGTGATAATAATATTATAATATACCAAGATGAAGATGGAATTACAAAAGTCGATGTTAAATTTGTAGATGAAGATATATGGTTAAATCAAAATCAAATCGCCCAAATATATAAAACAACTCAAGAAAATATTTCTATGCATATAAGAAATATTTATAAGGATGAAGAATTAAATAATGATTCAACTAATAAGAAATTCTTATTAGTTCAAAATGAAGGTAATAGACAAGTAAAAAGAAGCATTGATCATTATAATTTAGATATGATAATAGCATTAGGGTACAGAGTGCAATCACAAGTTGCAACAAGATTTAGAATATGGGCAACTGAAAGATTGCATGAATATATGCAAAAAGGATTTACAATGGATGACGAAAGATTAAAACAAGGTGGAAATAGATATTTTAGAGAATTACTACAAAGAATTAGAGATATTCGTTCATCTGAAAGAAATTTTTATCAACAAGTTACAGACATATATGCAACATCAATAGATTATGATCCACGAGCAGATTTAACAAAAAAATTTTTTGCAACTGTACAGAATAAGTTACATTATGCAGTACATGAACATACAGCAGCAGAGGTTATATATGAAAGAGTAGATAATGAAAAGCCATTTGTGGGAATGACTAACTTTAAAGGGGATTATATAACTGTTGATGATGTGAAAATAGCTAAAAATTATTTATCAGAGATAGAATTACAAAGATTAAATTTATTAGTATCACAATTTTTAGATTTCGCAGAATTGCAAGCTCTAGAACAAAGAGAAATGACAATGAATGATTGGATAAATGAATTAGATAATCAAATAGTACAAAATAAAAGAAAGTTATTAGAGGATAATGGAAGAATATCACATAAAGAAGCAGTAGAAAAGGCAGAAAGAGAATTTGAAATATATAGGGAAAGAGAAATGAGGCAATTAGAAAGCGATTTTGATAAAATGATAAAAATACTAAATGAAAGAAATAAATGAAAAGAGGAATATTATGAAAATATATATAGTAAGGCATGGGCAGACTAATTCAAATTTAAAGAAAGTGTATGATAATGTTGAACTAGACGAAGATATTAATGAAAACGGAATAAAACAAGCAGAAGAATTAAGAGATAAAATTATGAATATAAAGTTTGATATAATTTATTCTTCACAGTTAAAAAGAGCTATACATACAGCTAATATTATAAATTGTAACAATAACAAAATTATTATTGATAATAGATTAGAAGAAAGGAAGACAGGAAATCTTGCAGGTAAACCATTAGAATGTACAAATCGTGAGGTTTATTGGGATTATTATTCTAATATTAAATATGGTACAGAAGAAAGTATTGATAATTTATTTAATCGTGTAACTAGTTTTATTAATGAATTGAAGAGCAAAAATTATAATAAAGTTTTGATAGTTGCTCATAGTGGAGTATCAAAGGCATTTTATGCATATTTTAATGGAATACCGAAAGATGGGAAATTTTTAAACCTAGGGTTGAAAAATGGAGAAATAAAAGAGTATGAGATTAAATAATAGAAAAGAACATTGATAAAGAATAAGAATTACCTAATTATTTTCATTATAATAAGAAATACCTCATATAATATATGGGGTGTTTTTTATGGGGCAAAAAGGGTTAGATTTTAAACATAAAGAAGTTGTAAATATAAATGATGGAAGAAGACTACGGTTTCGTCCAAGATGTTACAGCAGATTTAGAAACGGGGATAATTACATCTATAATGGTTGCAAGAAAGAGAATAGATATAATAGGTTTGAATTTGAGAGAATTCGTAAGAAAAATAGCTATGTTACAAAAAAGAAGCAAAAAAGGACAGGCTATGTTGTAAGAGAACAATATTGTTATGATGTAGTTTGTAAGGTAGAATTATAGGTTATGAAGAGTATATGAAAATATACTCTTTTAAAATGTAAAAAAATAACAAAATTTGTAAATTGTATTGAAAAAACAGTGAAATATGTGATATAAATAATACTACATAAGACAAAAGGAGGTCATATATATGGATAGAAATATTGATATTATAAGCAGTAGAAGTAATGAAAATAAAGAAGTAACTGAATTTTTAAATGAATTGAAAAATTCTATAAATAATGAAGAAATAAAAAATATAAAAAGCAAAGGCATATTATATAAAAATTTGTGTGATGAAATACTAGAAGAAACAGCTTTAGCACAAAAATATAGAGGAAAGTTAAAAAATATTGTAAATGAATGTATGAAAAACGAATCCTATGAAAGTGATTTTATATACATAAACTATGATAATTCTAAAAATGCTTTTACTATGAATTATTACAATGATGGGAAGATAGAAAAAACAGAATTAACTCCAAAAGATATTAAGGATTATAATTATGAAGTTGGTATGACATATGAAATAGGAGAAGGTGATACAATGGTAGAAGCGAAATATTTAAAGGATAGCATTAAAATTGATGTGAATTCAGCATTAAATAGTTTAGAACGTGAAAATAGAAATAATCCATAATAGAATGGTGATAATATGAGTGAAATGAATGAATTAGTAAATGTTAATATAAATAAAGTACAAGAATCTGTTGTTATAGTCAATAATGATAAACCTCTATTTGAAAAGCAAGATTATCAAACAATAGAAGGAAAGCCAAAATACTTTGAATTAGATGAACATGGAAGAAGTAGTGGTGCAATTGCTATGCTTAGTATAGATACAATACCCTTAGTTACAAAGAAAAAGATAACATATCCTTCACCAAGTGGTTGGAAAACATACTTTGAGAATAAAAGATTATTTGAAAAATGCCATATAATAGCATATAGTTTATCAGCAAGACTTGCCCAAACAAATAATATTTTTATAGGAACTAGAAACTTAAATAGAAGTAGTATGAAGAAGATTGAAAATGAAATAGGAGAGTATATTAAAGATAATTTAGTAAAAATATTGTATAGAGTAACAATAAAATACAAAGGAAAAGACCAAATTCCAATAGGAATTTTAATAGAAGCACAAGCAATAAATGATAAATTCAGTATTTGTAGATTCTGTTATAATGTTCAAGAAGGAGTAAAATTTCAATATAGTGATGGAAAAATTATTAAAGATTCAAGAATTTGGTCAAAAATATTAGAAAAAGGAAGCAAGATTACAAAAGTTGCAAATAAAAAGAAATCTAAAGTAAATGAAAATTACATAATAAATACTAAAACAAAAAAATTTCATTTATTAGATAAAAATTGTAGTAAATTAGATAATGTTTTACCACAAAATATACAAGAAACAACAGCCAAACAAAAAGATTTACTAGATGCAGGATTAAAAAGATGTAAAGAGTGCATATGAAAATATGCTTTTCTTTGAGCAACAAAAAGAACAAGATTTCGCAAAAAGTATTGAAAAAAGAGTAAATATATGATATAAAAAATAAAGACTAGAAGTAACAATATTGAAATAAATTAGAAATAAAAAAAGAAGGAAGGAAAATATTTGAAAACATATTTAGTATATTTTGATGAAACAGGTGATGATGGACTAATAAAAACGTCAAGTGATACATTTATTTTAACAGCGATATATATGTCTTCGGAAAATTGGCAAAAAAATTATAATCAAATGCAATTTTTAAGAAAAGAGTTAAAGGCTAAATATGGATTTTATGTAAAAGAAGAGATGCATACTAAACATTTCTTAACAGATAAAAATCCATATAGAAAATATAATTGGAGAAAAGAACAAAAACTTGAAATATTAAAGGCGTTTACATTATCAATTGCAGAAATGGATTTAAATTGTATAAATGTAATAATTGATAAAAATAAAATAAAGAAACAAGACTATAAAATACTAGAAAATGCATTAAAATATAATATTCAGAGAATAGATAATGATAGTAAAGGGGAGTGGAATTATCTTATAATTACCGATAAAGGAAGAATTGCACCTATGAGAAAAACAGCAAGAGCAATAAGAGCATATAACCCAATACAATCAAAATATTCATATACATTTAAAAATCAACCAATATCGGGATTAATAGAAGATATAATGGAAAAGAATTCAAAAGAATCATACTTTATACAAATATGTGACTTTATTTCGTATTTTGTGCATTTATACTACAAGTGTTATTTAAAGAAAAATGATTTACCAAACAGAGTAGCAAATTTAATTGATAAAAAATTCATTGGAAGTGTAATGGCAACATTAAAAAAGTCTAATAAACTTAATTTAAATGCTAATAAATCAAATGGTTATGGATTAGTAATATATCCAAAATAAAAAACACCACCTACGGCACATTCGTACTTTCAATAGTTCAATATTATTGTACTAAAGGAATTCTTGAATGTCAAGTATTTTTTAAAAAAATCATAAATTTCCAAAGTAAAAAAGTGTATATATAATGATAAAAAATGAAAATAAATTGAGAGGAGAAATAGATATGGAAGAACAAATAAAAGAATTAACATTGTTATTATTATATTTGAATTCCTGGGTAGAAAAAGAACCATATGGAGAATTTCACAGATCGTGGAAAGGATATGATTTTGATGTATTAAATGCATTGGAAGATGAAAATTTAATAGGAGGAAGCACACATCAAGCAAAATCTACTTATCTAACGGAAGAAGGTCTAGAAAAAGTAAAAGAGCTAATGAAAAAATATAATATTAAGGAAAACTAATATAAAAATTAGGAAGGATATAGAGTAAAATCTATACCTTCTATTTTTATACTCAAAATTAAATTAAAGAAAGCGAGGATGATTTTATGATAAATCAAAGAATTTTAGATTCGATTGAAGAAATCGAACAAATAAGTAATAAATTATTACAAACAAAAGAAAAAATAAAGAATGAGGAACTAGAAAGGTATTTTTGCAAATTTGAAAAAGCAAGAATGGATATGTATGATACAGTAGAGCAGAGAAATTTATTTATGAAATTTGATGGCGGAGATGCAATTAACTGTATAGGCGAGGAATATGAAGTAGAATTACAAAATGATATTTTAAAGATATATATTCCAGAGACATTACCAAAAATAAAACATGGTGTAAATTATGCACAAAAGAGAATGATAAGTAACATCTCATGGAATGTAAGAAAATATGAAGGTTTGTTTTATGATAAACCTGTTATTGTAATTATAAAGATATATGATAATAAGCAAATATGGGATGCAGATAATAGAAATGTAAAACCAATACATGATGGATTAATAAATGGAAGAATAATAAAAGATGACAATATCTATTGCAGTAGTTATATGGTACAAGGATATTATTCAGATAAACCACATACTGAAGTTTGTGTAATAGCAGCTGATGAAATTACAAACATAATAAACAAAAAGATAAGATAAAATACATATACAAACATAGCAAAATTTTTAGAAAAAATTGAACTAAAATTTTGCTATGTTGTTTTTATACTTAAAATTAAGTAATAACAGCACTTTACAAGAAAAACAAACGCAAAAATTGTCTAGAGTAGAGGTAACATATACAATATGTTGCCTCTACAAAGGTGCAATTGATGAAATGATTTTAGGGATAAATTAGAGAAAAATTTTGAGGAAGAGGTGAGTTGTAAAATGGGTGAAGGAATAAGATTGCAGAATAGAGATATAGAATTATTGATATTTTTAGGAAAGTATAAAATTATATCATTAGATAATACAAGATACATTTATGAAACAGTAATATATCAAGAAAAAAGAATAGTAGCTTTAGCAAAGTACAATTATATTAGATGGTTAAAACATAGATATATAACACTTGGAATAAAAGGAAGAGAGTATTTACTAGAAAATGGATTTGAAATAAGAAATCATTGCAGAAATGAAAATAATATAGAAAGATTAAATGTTATAAGTGATATAGCAAGTTCACTAATACAAGATAATTTGAATTTTATACCTAGTTGGAATATGAAAAAAGAAGATGAACCAACAACACATTCAAGAAGATATATAGGAAAGCTAGAGAATAATAATCAAGAAGAGTTTTTAGTATATGCTATTTATGATGGGAAAAATGATAAATATATTAAATCAATTTACTATGATATAAGAAAAGAAAATGGATACACAAATGCAATGATATTTACAAAAGATATAGAAAAGATAATATTGCATGAAAAAGGATTTTATTTTGGAAATAGATATACAGTTTTAGTTCCATATAATGATTATGGAAAATTTTTACTAAGAAATAATTACGAAATGAGAAAAAGTATATATTTAAGAATAGACGAAATGTATAAAGTAGAATTATCAGACTTTAAGCTTGCAGACTTAAAACTAGATGATGACAATTATGTTGTAATCATGCCATTAATAAATATGGAAACACTAGCAAAATTATATTATTACTATAATGAAAATGATGGCAACAAAAATATATACATATTTGGGTTAAAAGAATATGAAAGTGTTATAAAACAATATTTACCTAAGTGCAAGTATAATGGGTTAACAAAAGAGAAAATAGATGAATTGTTATTAAAATATAAAGAAAGTGAGAGTGAAGAAGATGAAACTTTATAAAATAAATGAAACATTGGAAAATTCATATTATCAAATGCCACAAGAATTGTTTGAAAGTGAAAAATATAAAAAGTTAAGCATAGAAGCTAAAGTAATATATGCTTTTTTATTAAACAGAATGAACTTATCAAGAATTAACAAATGGATTAATGATAAAGGAGAAATCTATTTGATATATACTAGAAAAGAGATACAAAATAAACTGAATTTAAGCGATAAGCCAGTAACAAGAACTTTTAAAGAATTAAGAGAAACAAATCTCATAAAAGAAGAAAAACAAGGATTTGGAAAGCCTAACTTAATTTATATAGGTAAAATAGAACATGCAAAATTGCAGAAAGAGTGTATTATCACAGAAAATAATATAGAATCGGATAATGTACAAACAGATAATCAAAGAAAAGAGGATTCTCATATGGAAGAAAATACGATTAATGATACAGAAATTCTACGAGCAAATAAGAAAAAGAATATAAAATATGAAAATAGTAATATAGATGTTAGTCAGTCAAAAATAGATAAAGAAAATTTAGAATGTATAAAACAAAACTGTGAATTATACTTATTTAATGAAAGACAAAGAAACATTGTAGAAAATGCGTTAGATATAATGTTTTATTCAAAAGAATTAAAAATAGGACAAGCAGTTTTGCCAAGAGAAAATGTAAGAAGTAGGATGCAAATATTAAATGCATCTATTATTTTTTATGCCTTTGACAAATTAAATAATTTAAAGCCAGATACTCAAATTTGTAATAGCACTAATTTTGTGATAAGTTGCTTGTATAATGCAATAACAGAGTATTATTCAGACAGTGATTTGCAATTTAGAATTGACTATGGAAGCGGGTAAGTAGTTTGAAATATGATAAATGCACATAAAAGACTATGAAATTTACGTAAATTGTGATATAAAATAGAAGATATAATATTGAGGAGGAAGAAAATGAAAGTAATAGTAGGTGGAATTATAGAAAAAGATGGAAAGTATTTACTAGTACAAGAAGCAAAGAAAAAGTGCTATAAAAAATGGCACTTTCCAGCAGGACATTTAGATTTTAACGAAAGTTTAGAACAAGGAGCAATTAGGGAAATCAAAGAAGAAACTGGGTGTGATGTTGAGTTAGATGGGATTTGCTGTATTGCTAATAGAATTTTAGAAGATGATTTGTTTGTAATGATAGTCTTTAATGCTAAATTAATTAAAGAAACTATTAAATTTGATAAAGAGGAAATTTTAGATGTTAAATGGTTTGATTATGATGTAATAGTAAATGAAATGGATAATCAGTTAAGAGGAGATTATGTTAGAACAGCAGTAATCAATCAAAAGAAAAATTTAATTGCACCTATTGATATTGTGAATGTCTTAAAAGACTAGGAAAAAGAGGTAAAAGTATGGAAAAGATTATAGCTTTAGGAACTGGTAGTGGTATAACAATAAATTGTTATAGTTTAAGTGCATTACTTGAAAATAACAAAGGAGATTATTTATTAATTGATACAGGAAGTGGTAATCAAATATTGAATCAGCTAAATACTAAAAATATTGATATAAATAAAATACACGATATTTTTATATCACATAAACATATAGACCACTTGTGGGGAATTATTCCACTTCTAAGATATATCATGCAACAATATGGTAAAGGTAATTATGAAGGTAGTTTAAATATATATTGTGAAGAAAAGATAAAACAAATAGTTGATATGTTTATTAAAGAGACTTTTCATAAAGTTCATGAAGATTTATATAAACAAATTGTAAAATATTATTTTTGTGAGGATGGTAAAAAATTTAACATTATAGGTTATGAAATAGAAGCAATTGATACTGAATCTATTGAATGTACACAATATGGATTTAAAACAACCTTAAATTCTGGAAAAACATTAGCCTTTTTGGGAGATGTTCCATGTAGCAAAAATGTATATTCAAGAATTGAAAATTTAGATTGGGTATTACATGAAGCGATGTGTTTAGAGAGCCAAAAAGATAAAGTAAAACCATATGAAAAAAATCATTCTACAGTGAAAGATGTTGCTACTATAATGAATACTTTAAATATAAAGAATTTACTATTATGGCATTGTATCGATAATAATATAGAAATGAGAAAAAGGCTATTTACTAAAGAAGCACAAGAGTATTTTTTAGGGAATGTATATGTGCCAGATGATTTAGATGAAATTGAAATATAAAGAACATTAAGAAGATATTAAAATGGAGGTAGAAAATGGAAAAGAATATAGAAGATATAGAAAAACAATATGTTGATCTAATAAATAAAGCAAAAGAGCTTATGAAACAAGTGCCAGATCCAAAACATTCAACATCTCATATGGAATCAATTGTAAAATATACTAAAGAAATCTTAGAATATGAGCCAAATGCAAATAAAGAAGTTTGTATAATATCTGCATACTGGCATGATGTTGGAAGAATAGAATCAGAAAAAGGACATGCAATAATTAGTGCAAATATGTTAAAAAAAGAAATGGAAAGATTAAATTATAATGAAGGTTTTATTGAAAAATGCTATAAAGCTATTTATAAACATAGTTGGAATGAAATACCTGATACATTAGAGGGAAAAATAATTAGAGATGCTGATAAAATAGATTTCATTGGTATTAATAGATGGAAAAATTGTATAAATAGTAATTGCAAATTCAATAAAATATTAGATTTATTGCCAACACTTAGAAATAGTATTTTAGAGTTAGATGTATCTCGTAAGATATATGATAGAGAAGTAGCGTATTTAATTAAGTATTTACACAATATAATTTTTAAAATTGAAGACTAAAAATAGATATCTGTGCAAGAAAAATCAAGAAACTAAATCATATAAGATTTATAATTATCTCATAAAGGAGGAAGATTATGAATTACATTGTAGAACTTCAAAAAGCACTAGACTATATTGAAGATAATCTTGAAGAAGAAATTAATTATGAAAAAATAGCAAAAGAATTAGGAATGTCATCTTTTTATTTTCATAGAATCTTTAGTGCTATTATTGGAATATCTCCTGCAGAATATATTAGAAATAGAAGATTAACTTGTGCTGCAGACGAGTTAAGTATTTATAAATCTAATATATTAGATGTTGCAATAAAATACCAGTTTAATAGTAATGAAAGTTTTACAAGAGCATTTACTAAATTTCATAATGTTACTCCCAAAATGGCTAAAGTGGATGGAACAAAATTGAAAGTATTTAGCAAGGTTTATTTAAGCCTAAAATTAGAAGGAGGTAATGTAATGGATTATAGAATAGAAAATAAGGAATCATTTAAAATATGTGCAATGATGAGAGATGTAAGTATTGAAACTAAAAGTGAAATACCTAAATTTTGGAATGAAGTTAAAGAAAATGGGAAATTAAAAGAAATTTCAAAAGATTTTACAAGATGTACATTGGGAGTTTGTATTGGAGAAAATGGTGCAAAAGAATACAGGTATGGGATTGGAATAGAAATGGAAGAAAATGATGAACAAATGCCTGAAACAGAAATTATTGATGTTGAAAAAAGCAAATGGGTTGTATTTAAATGTGAAGGAAACAAAGCAGAAGATATAAATAAACTATGGTCAAGAATATACAAAGAATATTTTGTTACATCTGAATATAAACAAAGCATGAATATAGATTTTGAACTATATGATGAAAAGGATACAGAAATCTGGATACCAATATGCAAACAATAAAAATCACAGTTTAATATTGTATAATTAAATGACATTATAATAAAAAACACCTCATATAATATATGGGGTGTTTTTTATGGGGCAAAAAGGGTTAGATTTTAAACATAAAGAGGTTGTAAATATAAATGATGGAAGAAGACTACGGATTTGTTCAAGACGTTACAGCGGATTTAGAAACTGGTATAATTACATCTATAATAGTTCCACGGAAATAATAAATTACTAAATATGTTTTCAGGAAATAACGATATTGTAATTCCATGGAAAAATATAAAATGCATTGGAGACGATATTATTTTAGTAGAAATATAAAAAAAGATAAAAAGCCTATGCTTTTTATCTTTTTTTTGGTATAATACAAGCACTAAGTAAAAAGGAGAGATTTTTTAGTGGATAAGAAAACAAAAATAGGATTTAATGTAGTGGCAATCGTATGTATATTAATATTTAGTGCAGTCTTAGCACCAATTACATTACAAAACGATACATTTTATACAATAAAAATAGGGGAACATATATTAGAAAGTGGAATTGATATGGCAAAAGATCCATTTTCATTTCATAACATTCCATATACATACCCTCACTGGTTATATGATGTAGCAATTTATTTTATATACAGTATTGGAGGAATGGTTCGGAATATATATATCAACAATTCTTTTATCTTGCATATTAGGAATTACAATATATTTTACAAACAAAAAAGTTGTTAAAAACGATTTAGTATCATTTTTATTAACACTAGGCGTAATGTATGTATTAGGATCATTTATAGCAGCGCGTGCGCAGTTATTTACTTATATACTATTTACATTACAAATACTTTTTATAGAAAAATTTATAGAAACAAAAAAGAAAAGATATGGGATAGGGTTAGTAGTTATTCCAATAATTATTGCAAATGTTCATCTAGCAGTTTGGCCTTTCTATTTTGTACCATTTTTACCATATATTGCAGAATACATAATAGCTTTAATGCTAGATTCTCATTTGATATATAAATTAAGAACAAAAAATATAAAAAATAAAATAGAAAAGCTATCAAAGACACAAGGAAATGAAGAGAAAATTACAAAATCAGAAGAAAAGTATAATAAGTTAGAAGAAAAATTTGAGAAGTACAAACAAAATCAAGAATATAGAAGAGAACATCCATATAAGTTAAAAATTGAAAGAAAAGACAATGTAAAATGGTTAATCATAATTATGATAATATGCTTATTTACAGGGTTATTAACACCACTTGGGGATACACCATATACATACCTTATAAAAACAATGAGGGGGAATACAACAAAAAGTATTAATGAACATTTACCAATGGTATTAATTCAAAATACACATACTCTTACAATACTTGCAATTGTCTTATCTATACTAATATTTACAGATACCAAAATAAGATTAAAAGACTTCTTTATGTTAGGAGGATTAATTATACTTGCATTAATGTCTAGAAGGCAGTTATCAATGCTAGTAATTTTAGGAGTATATTCTATAAATAGACTAATTACAGATTTATTTAATAAATATGATCCAACAGGAACAGATAGCCTTATAAAAGCAATTAGTACTGTATTTGGAAAAACAATAACAATATTACTTGTTGTATTATTAAGTATTTGTATATGCAAAGCACAAATTAAAGATAAATTTGTAGATGAAAGAGCATATCCAGTAAAAGCAGCAGAATATGTAAAAGAAAACTTAAATTTAGAAGAAATAAGATTATATAATGAATATAATTACGGAAGTTATTTATTATACCAAGGAATACCAGTATTTATAGATTCAAGAGCAGATTTATATACACCAGAATTTAACGGAGATGAAGATAAAGATGTATTTACAGACTTTTTAAATGTATCATCATTATCAGTACAATATGAAGAGATATTTGATAAATACGAAATTACACATTTACTAATACCAAATAATGCTAAAATGAATTTATTTATAAAGCAAGATGATAATTATGATGAGCTTTATAAAGATGATAACTTTGTAGTATATGAAAGACTTACAAAATAAATATATTTAGGGGTAAGAGAAAATAAAAGGGGAACATACAATGCAAAAACTAAAGAATAATAGATCATTAATCTATGCAGTAATAATTGCTATTATATTATTGCTTATAGATCAAATTACAAAAGTTATTATTATAAATAATAATTTAAATATAATAATAATACCAAATATTCTAAACATACACACAGTACAAAATACAGGAGGAGCATTTGGAGTTGGTGAAGGAAATACTGGTATGTTTATTATAACAAATCTTGTGGTATTAGGTCTTATAATAAGATTTGTATATTTACAAAAGGATTTTATGGACAAAGCAACACTATATACATTATTTCTAATACTTGCTGGTGGATTTGGAAATGTAATAGATAGGATATCAAGAGGATATGTTGTAGACTTTATAAATATATTTCCTAGCATAAACTTTCCAAAGTTTAATTTTGCTGATATATATATTACAGTTGGCTGGGTAATATTAGCATTTATATTTGCTCTATATAGCTATAAAGAAATAAAAAATAGTAAAAGATTAAAGAGGTAAAATATGCGAGACACAATAACAATATTAGGTATTCCGATAGATAGAGTATCAAGAGAAGAAGCGGGTAAAGTAACAGAAGAATTAATTAAAGAGAGTAATAAAACTTGTAAAATGGTGTTTGCACCAAATGTAGAATTTATTATGATGGCACAGAAGGATAAAGAATTTTTTGATTTATTACAAGAGTCAAGTTTATCAACACCAGATAGTATTGGTGTAATAATAGGTGCAAAACTACAAAAAAAATCATTTAAAGAAAGAATACCAGGACAAAGTTATTTTAGAAAAATAATAGAACTTTCAAATGAAAAAGGATATTCTATATATTTACTAGGAGGAGAACCAGGAATACCAGAAAAAGCAAAAGAAAACTTAGAAAAATTATTCCCAAATGTAAATATTGTGGGAGTACACCATGGTTATTTTGATGAAAATGTGGAAAAAGAGGTAATAAAAGAAATTAATACCTTACAACCAAATGTGTTATTTGTAGCACTTGGAGCACCAAGGCAAGAAAAATGGATAAAAGAACATAGAAACGAACTACGTGTTGATGTAGCAGCAGGACAAGGTGGAACATATGATTATGAAGCAGGAAAAATAAGACGAGCACCAGTATGGGTACAAAAAATTGGTATGGAATGGTTTTGGAGATTATGTAGGGAACCAAGCAGAATAAAAAGGCAATTAGTGTTGCCAGTATATTTGTTTAAAGTATTATTTTCAAAAGATAAAACAAAAGGAAAATTTAGTAAATAAAAACAAGGAGAAAAAATTGAAAGAATTTATTATTGAAGAAGAATATGCAAAATTAAGGCTAGATAAAGCAATTGCTTTAAAATATACAGATTTATCTAGAACTAATATACAAAGACTAATTGAAGATGGTAAAGTGTTTGTAAATGATAAAAAAGCAAAAGCATCATACAAAGTTGAAATTGGAGATAAAATTCAAGTACAAGAAATAGAAGTAAAGGAAACATCTTTAGAAGCACAAGATATACCTTTAGATATTATATATGAAGATAATGATATTATTGTAGTAAATAAGCAAAAAGGATTGGTTGTACATCCAGCAAATGGTAATCCAGATGGGACTTTAGTAAATGCAATAATGAATATTTGTAAGGATTCTTTATCTGGAATAGGAGGAGAAATAAGACCAGGAATTGTACATAGATTAGATAAAGACACATCAGGACTAATAATTATTGCAAAAAATGATAAAGCACATATAAACTTAAGTGAACAGATAAAAAATCATGAAGTAAAAAAAACGTATATAGCATTAGTTAGAGGAACTGTAAAAGAAAATGAAGCAACAATTAATATGCCAATAGGAAGATCTACAAAAGATAGAAAGAAAATGGCAGTATCAAAAAATGGAAAAAACGCAATTACACATTTTAAAGTAATAAAAAGATATGAAAATTACACATTATTAGAAATAAAAATAGAAACAGGAAGAACACATCAAATTAGAGTGCATATGTCGAGTATTGGTTATCCAGTAGTAGGAGATGCAGTTTATTCAAATGGAAAAAATCCATTTGGTGTAATTGGACAAATGCTTCATGCTAAAAAGCTAGCATTTAAACATCCTATTACAAATGAAGAACTAAACTTAGAAGCACCACTACCAGAGTACTTTGAAGAAGTACTAAATAGGTTATAATAATGATAATAATCATAATTATAGCGCAAACTAACGTGAAAAAAGTATGCAAGTATAGTATAAAGAAAAATAATATCTGCCCATACAAATAAATATTAAATGCGTGGGCAAATGAAATCTATATAAACTTTGTATCCCTAGGTATACAAAGAAGAATAATAACAAAGTTTGCATAATGTATTATATGAAGAAAAAAAGTTTTTGTTACATAATATAAATATAGATTGGAAGTGAAAAATAAAGAGTGAAAAGTGAAGATTACAAAGAAGAAATAAGATTACAAAAATATATGGCAGACTGTGGTGTGGCATCAAGAAGAAAATGCGAAGAATATATAAGTCAAGGAATTGTAAAAGTAAATGGTAAAATTATTACTGAATTAGGCGTAAAAGTGATTCCTGAAAAAGATATAGTTGAATATAATGGAAAAAAATTAGAAAATAACAAGGGAAATAGTAATGTATACATCTTATTAAATAAGCCAATAGGTTATGTAACAACAGTAAAAGACCAATTTGAAAGACAAACGGTACTAGATTTAATAAGAGGAGTAAATGAAAGGATAGTACCAGTAGGCAGGCTAGATATGTATACATCAGGAGCATTAATATTAACAAATGATGGGGAATTTGTATATAGAGTAACACATCCAAAATATGAAATAGAAAAAACATATGTTGCAACAGTGTCTGGGATTATACAAAGTGAAGCGATAGATAAACTAGAGAATGGTGTAAAAATAGAAGACTATATAACAAAACCAGCCAAAGTAAAAATACTTAAAACAGATGTTATCAAAAATATATCAAGAATAGAAATAACAATACACGAAGGTAAAAATAGAGAAGTAAGAAAAATGTGCGAAGCGGTAGGATATAAAGTAATTGCATTACATAGAAGTAAAATAGGAAAATTAAATGTAAAAGATTTGAAAATAGGACAATGGAGACATTTAACTAAAAAAGAAATAGAAAGTTTTACTTTAGAATAAACACATACAAATTTATATATATAATCTATTTACAACTAAAAAAATTATATATATAATCTTAAGTAGTTACAAAAGAAAAGGGTGATGTGTATGGATTACCAAAAATTTTTTCCAGAAGGATGGAATGAAGAATTTAAGCCTATTACACCATTCGAACTTAATAATGCTTTTCAAAATGGTAGTATTATGAATGGAATAGTAACTAGATGTGATTCAAATTATAATCTGTATGTGGATCTTGGGAACAATATAAAAGGACTTATACCAAGAGAAGAAGTTGAAGCAATTAATATTGATGAAACTGGTTTTCCTAGACCGAATATTTGTGTAAACAAAATCAATAAAATTGTCCAATTTAAAGTAAAAGATATCAAAAAAGAAGATTATGCAATTTTATCTAGAAAAGCGGTAGGAAAAGATGCGCTTAAATGGGTAAAAGAAGAATTACAAGTAGGTATGATAGTTAAGGGAATTGTAAAAAATATTAGACCATATGGAGTATTTGTTGAAATTGGCGGTGGAATTGCAGGGCTACTTCATATAGAAGATATTTCAGTTGCAAGAATAAAAACACCAGAAGAAAGATTCAAAATTGGACAAAAAATAAATGTTATGATAAAATATATAGACAGAAGTAATGAAAGAATACTTCTAACTTATAAAGAACTTTTAGGTACTTGGGAAGAAAACATTAAAGGGTACCAAGAAGGAGATATCGTGCGAGGAATAGTAAGAGAGGAAGAAAAACAAAAAAATGGTATATTTATTGAACTAAAACCAAACTTAGTAGGACTTGCTGATTATAAAGAAAATTTAAAATATGGACAATATGTAGATGTAAGCATTAGAAAAATTATTCCTGAAAAGAAAAAAGTAAAATTAGTTTTTGTTTAAAAGGAGGAGTTTAATATGGTTGAAGATAACCAAATTGAAGCGAAAAGTTCACCATTTGCAATAAGAGAGGGTGAAATAAAAGTATTTGATGGAAAAGATGGATATGTATCTATGAATCAAATCGTACATAAGATAAATATAGGACATATAGGAGAATTACATTTTAAAATATTAGAAATTGTTAATGAATTTGAATTTATAACATCAAGACAATTATGCCAAATATTATCTTGGAAAGGAATAGATTACAAATCTCAAGATAAATTAAACAATAAATTAGAACAACTAGTAAAATCAAAAATCCTAACAAGATATTATTTTTCTTCAGAAGAGGGAAAAGGTATATATAGAATATATTGTCTAGAAAAAATGGGAAAATATTTGTTAAACTCAAAAGAAATTGAGTGTAAATGGCAACCAACAGATAATACAAAACCAGTTGCAATGATAAAGAAAAGATTAGCAGGAAATCAAACAATTTTAGCATATTTAAGAAAAGTAAAAGCGTTTGATGAATATACTGTAAAACCACAAATTACAGCAAAAACACTTGGGAAAACTTTTAAAGCAACAGGTGGAAGTGTAAAACTAACTAAAAATAATAAATCTATTATTTTCTTATTTGAAGTAATAAGAAGAGAAGAAGATTGGGAGAAAAAATTAGTTGATAAAATGAAACTATATCAAGATTTCTATCAAAACTTTTTACAAGGGGATTCTGGATTTAGTGCAATGCCACAGTTAATACTAGTATGTGAAGATGAGAAAAATATGGTAGAAAGCTTTAAAACAATAGTAACAAACGGGGTAGAAATACCACAAATAAAATTATACTTTACAACAGATTTAAGACAAAACAACGAGACACTCGCAAAAACATTAGTAGAATTTAAATTAGATGAAGTAACTAATAAATATAAAGTAGAAGAAGTAGAACTAAAATTATTGGATTAAAATAGATATATTATATGGAAGCGGATTGTAAACAAGATATAGCTAAAACTGTAATAAAAAAACACACTAGATTTATTATAATCTAGTGTGTTTTTTATATTAATTTGAATCGCTTTTTTTAAAATCAAATACGATTGCATCTTTATTATCAAATAAAAACTTTGAATCTGAACTATCTAATTTTATTGGATCTACGTCACCTTGTGCATTAGTTATATAGTTTTGTTTAGTTAAATCTGTCTTTTTCTTTTTTAAAGAAGATTCATCTTCTGAAATACCGCTTGTAAATTTTGCAAAATCATATTTTTTTGAAGAATGTGGTTCTTTATATTTTGCTTCTAAGAAATCAACTTTTCCATCGCCATAGTTATTTCTACCTTTTAAGTCTTTAATTATATAAGCACAATCCTTAAACTTTAATGCTTGTAATTTTCCTGATGCAATGTTTTCCTTCCAATCCCATTTAGGACTGCTTATTTTTGCATCATAAGAAACTTTAGAAGTATCATAACTTGATGTGAATTTCCACTCTCTGTGATCTCCAAATTCTTTTTGCCATATTTCACTTTCTTCACGAGTAACACCACCAAAAACTAATTTAGATGTTGCGTTTGACATTATTAAGTCACGGTATTTAGTTGCACGTGATCCTAATTGTGTAAGGTTTTGAGTTGAAATAATAGTTCCTACATGGTATTTTCTATATATAGTAAATAAGGGTTCTGTTGCAGAACTTATATAGTCTGGAAAATCATCTACATATAAGAAGTTAGGAATTCTTGAGTTTTCATTTCCAGGACGTCTTAGTACGGCAAATTGCATAAGTAATATAAAGAATAATCCAAATGCAAGATGTGCAGTAGCTCCCAAATCTCCTCTTCTCGTACATACAAATGTTACATCTCCATCACTAAGCATTTTATCAAAATCAATATTGTTTACTCTATTACACAATATATTTCTTACACTACCAATACGTAATAGATTATCAAGTTGTGTAATAGCAGAATATACGAAACGTTCAGTCTCTGATCTATTATTTTCTTTATAAAAATGCTTTTTAAAATATCCAATTTGCAAAGAATATTCTTCTGCGAGCTCTGGAATTTGTTCCATTTTTTTACACATATTTTCAACTAAATCGAAATCATTTAACATTTTAAGCATATCTTCAAGATTTGGCAAATCTCCATTATGAAGTCTTGGGTACATTACTTTTAATAATATAGTTAAATTTTCAACAGCTTGTATAGAAGAATTTATCATAAAAGATTCTTCTTCACCAACTTGGTTTTGTTTATACATTCCTTTTAATACAGTTGAAATAGCAACTGCTGTAACAGAAGGATCATTATATATAAATGGATTTAGTCCAGGCGAACGAGAATCATTTGGGTCTATTAAATTATAAGGAATATTAAAATTCTCTGCTACTTCTACCATATGATTTGTTGATTCTATATCTGGTGATATATGAGTAATTCCTAAAGTTCTATAAATAAGTCCTCTTGAGCTCTCACTATAAATCATTTTTTTCATATAAGCTTTATATAAGCTTTCTTTTCCTTCAGTTGGTGTTAACATATCTAAAGTAAAGTTTTCATTTAAATAATCATTATTATATGGACGATTTAGATGTGCTATTCCTGTCTTTAATGCTGTAAATCCCATTTCTTTTGATACTTCTTTAAAGAAATATTTCTTTTCAATATCTCTTGCAATCATTGGCTCAAATACCATTGCTGTTTTACCTGTACCAGAAATACCAACAATTAAAGTAGGAGAAAATCTTCTTGTTTCTGCAATTTTTGCAATATGTCCTTTGATTTTATCTCTACAAAGAATATTTTCACAAGTATATGGACCCATACCAGCTTTTTTATCTGATAAATCAATACCAGCATAATCGTTAATACCATCTCTCATATCCTTTGATTCATTAACTGATGTAAATAACCATTTAAATAAAGGATAGAATGTTACAAGTGGTAAGTATATTGCAAGTGCTTGGAATGCAGGTTTAATTAAATGTGAAAATTCTGTAACAATACCAGTATAGTTTGGTACAGAAATTAGTAGCATCCATAAGGCACCATTAATCCACTGTACAGCCATTGAAATTCCTACTACATATAATGCAGTACAATATACATATAAAAAAGTTACTTTCAATTTATATGATTTTGCAAAGCTTGATGAGCCTGAAAATAAAAATGCAAAAACAGGGCAAGCAAGAGCAAATGTATATGTAATTGGCCCCCAATATGAAACTCCTATTCCTGTAAAGAACAATATAAGCATTTCTGAAACTCTATCTACCATTACATAAATAGTAGCAAGGGTTAAAATATATGTAACAAATGTATTTCTATCTGTTCCTAACCATTTTAAAAATTTATCTATTTTCTTTAACACGTTTTTCACCGCTTTCTAGTATAAAATCCTACAATATATATTATCCTATAAAATCGAGAAAAAAACAAGAGTATTTGAAGAAAAAGAAAAAAATATTGTGTAGGTTTGTCAAACATATGTCACACTTTCTTAGAAATAACTATAGTTGAAATA
>CAOJFV010000007.1 GCA_948434985.1 uncultured Clostridium sp. | reverse complement strand
TTCCTATTTTTATTTCCTATATTAGGTGTGACATATCTATTGTAAACCTATATATAAAAAAATTATTCTAATTTATTTATATTACAACTGCTACAAATTTGGATTTGTGGGGATGTTTTTAATTTATTATATAATAAATTAAGGAGGGAATATACTTATTCAAGTATATCTCCTCCTTATCTTTGCTTTTGTTGGACAGTGAACAGTTCTACTTCTTATAACGTACAACTACTGGTTCATTATTATTGAGTATATCATTATACCAAACATCGTAGTCACAGACATAAGTAGCTGGACAAGGCCTATAGTAACCGCTATGGCAATCAATTGTTGCATTCCCCACAATCCGTAACTTGTTATTTTTCCATACAATTATTCTATGATGGAAATAAGCTTTTTCTTCAGTATTACAAAGAGCTTCCCACGTTTCACCATTACAGATTCTCTGTGCCCACTCTAAAGCTTGCTCAACCCAGTCCGCAGTGCGGTCTCCTAATACGCAAGCCAATTCCATAATGTCTGTACCAAGTACCATTTTTTCAAGTATAAGTATTGGCTCACCTTCAGTGCCATAGTATACCGTGCGCAATTCCCAAGTGGTATTTGGAACCATAATTTCGAACTTCCCAGAATATTTTTCTGGATTTGCATCAAACTCTACAAATGCCTCCAAAATAAGCTGGCGTGTTTTCTCCTGCTCAGGGTCTTTCCTCTCCTTTTCAAAAAGTCCCCGATCTATGGCCTGAGGATCTACCTCAAACCATTCTCCCTCTGTTATCCGTTCTATTCCTGCCATAATTCCCTGTTCATTTTTCATGTCCATTTCCTCCTGTTTTTTCCAAATTTGCAGCATATTGCTTGCATCACGTAGTGTATTTTACCATGATTTTACATAATTTGCAAATTTGTATTAGAATTGTCTATACAAATATTTACAAAAAAGGTAAATAAATATATTATAATTTACATTAGAATAAAAATTTTATTACATCTGCAATTTTAACTTGTTTTCATATAATTTACTTTAACTCCTTTTTTACTTCTTTATAACTAGGCATATAGTTTTCAACTAATTTCCAAAAACTTTTAGAATGATTCATATATTTTATGTGGCAAAGTTCATGCAAAATTACATATCTTATTGCCTCTTTACTATATGCCATTAATTTTAAATTTATTGTGATATTTTTATTTGATGAACAACTTCCCCAAGCATGTTTTATTTCTCTTATTCTTATTTTATTTGGTTTTATTCCTGTTTCGCATATTAATTCTTTTGTTGTTTTTTCTACTATTTCTATAAATTTTTCTTTTGTATATAAATCTGGTTTTTCATTTTTTAATTTTTGTTCTTTTAGTTTTTTTAATATCCAGTTTGCTTTTTTCATTAAAAGTTTGTCTATTTCTTCTTGTGCAATATATTTAGGTACGGTTATAATAACTGTACCATTTTTAATACTTATATAAACATTTTTTATATTTTTTCTTGTTATACTATATTGTATTTCTTCACCTTTATATTGTATTTTTTCCATATTATAATTCCTATTTTTATTTATGTTCAAAGAGCTATGGTTTCATAGCTCTTTGTTATTGTTGTTATTGCCAACATTAAATTATTCCTATATCAATTGGTACTAGATCTTCTTCTTTTGTTCCTTTTTCTAATGCTTCATATAAAGCTTGAACTGTATCTAACGCTGTAAAACATGGAATTTTACTTTCTACTGCTAATCTTCTTATTTTGAAGCCATCTCTTGATTCATGTTTTCCTTTTGTTGGTGTATTTATTATGAAACTTAATTTTCCAGATTGAATTAATTCTGGAATACTATTTTCACCTTCCCACATTTTTTGTACAGTTTGGGCTTCTACTCCATTTTCGTTTAGGAAGTTTGCTGTTCCGTGAAGTTGCATATATTTTAAAACCTAAATTATCTAGGTTTCTTGCAATTGGAAGCATTTCTATCTTGTCTTTATCTCTTACTGTTATTAGTACATTTCCTTTGTATGGAATGTTTACACCACTTGCTATGAAAGCTTTTAATATTGCCTCTGAAAAATCTTTTGCAACACCTAATACTTCTCCAGTAGATTTCATTTCTGGACCTAAGCTTGTGTCTGCATTTTTTATTTTTTCAAATGAGAATATTGGCATTTTTACTGCTATATAATCACTTCTTTTATATATTCCTGTTCCATATGGCATATCTTTTAACTTTTCTCCTAATATTACTCTTGTTGCTATGTCTATTACTGGTAAGTTTGTTACTTTGCTTATATATGGTACTGTTCTACTAGAACGTGGATTTACTTCGATTATATATACATTTCCTCTGTTTATGATGAATTGTATGTTTAGCACTCCTATTACGTTTAATTCTTTTGCAATTTTCTTAGTGTATTCTATAATTGTTTTTTGATTTTCTATGTTTATATGTTGTGTTGGATATACTGATATACTATCTCCTGAGTGTATTCCTGCTCTTTCTAAGTGCTCCATAATTCCTGGAATTAGTATGTCTTCTCCATCAAATATTGCATCAACTTCTACTTCTTTTCCTAACATATATTTATCTACTAAGATTGGATGCTCTTGTGCTATTTTGTTTATTTCTGTGATGAATTCTCTAACTTCATTGTCATCATATGCAATTGCCATTCCTTGTCCACCTAATACATATGAAGGACGTACAAGTACTGGATATTTTAACTCATTTGCAACTTTTATGGCTTCTTCAGCAGTAAATACTGTTCCTCCCTTTGGACGAGGTATTCCACAGTTTTCTAATGCTTCATCAAATAGTTCTCTATCTTCTGCTCTATCCATATCAGTTTCAGCAGTTCCTAGAATTTTTACTCCCATATCTGTTAATGCTTTTGTTAATTTTATTGCAGTTTGTCCTCCAAATTGAACTATTGCACCATATGGTTTTTCTACGTTTATTATATTTTCTACATCTTCAGGTGTTAACGGTTCAAAATATAGTTTATCTGCTATATCAAAGTCTGTACTAACTGTTTCTGGGTTATTGTTTACTATTATTGTTTCATATCCTTTTTTCTTTAATGCCCATACACAATGTACACTACAATAATCAAATTCTATTCCTTGTCCAATTCTTATTGGTCCTGAACCTAAAACTACTATTTTTTTCTTATCATTCTTATCTATTGCTTCATTATCTTCATCATAACTTGAATAATAGTATGGAGTGCTAGCATCAAATTCAGCAGCACATGTGTCTACCATTTTGAAGTTTGCAACTATTCCATTTTTAAGTCTCATTTCTTTAATTTCTGCTTCTAGTTTTCCACATAATTTAGCTATCACCTTATCTGTATATCCCATTTTTTTAGAAGTCTCTAATAACTCTTTAGTTAATTCTTCATTTTTTAGGCTTGTTTCTACTCTTACAAGTCTTTGGATTTTATTTATAAAGAATTTATCTATTGTTGTAATTTCGTGTATTTTATCTACACTTACTCCTCTTCTTAAGCTTTCCGCTATTACCCAAATTCTTTCATTATCTACTCTTTTTAAATATTCTAATATCTCTTCATCTGATAATTTTTGTAATTTTGGAAGCATTAAACTATCTACATTTTCTTCTAGTGATCTAATTGCTTTCATCAATGCTTGTTCAATTGATGGGGCTATTGCCATTACTTCTCCTGTTGCTTTCATTTGTGTTCCAAGTTCACGTGATGCTGTTAGGAATTTATTAAATGGCCATTTTGGTATTTTTACAACACAATAATCTAGCACTGGTTCAAAGCAAGCATATGTTTTACCTGTTACTGCATTTTTTATTTCATCTAATGTGTATCCTGTTGCAATTTTAGCTGTTACTTTCGCAATTGGGTATCCTGTTGCTTTTGATGCTAACGCTGATGAACGGCTTACTCTTGGGTTTACTTCTATAACTGCATATTCAAAACTATCTGGATTTAGAGCAAATTGTACATTACATCCTCCTTCTATTTTAAGTGCAGAAATAATTTTTATTGCAGATGTTCTTAGCATTTGGTATTCTTTATCAGCTAAAGTTTGTGATGGTGCTACTACTATACTGTCTCCTGTATGAACACCAACTGGATCAATGTTTTCCATATTACATATTGTAATACAACTTCCATTTTTATCTCTCATTACTTCATATTCTACTTCTTTCCATCCAGCAATACATTTTTCAATTAATACTTGATGTACTCTTGATAGATATAGCCCGCTCTTTGCAATTTCTTCTAGTTCTTCCATCGTATGTGCTATTCCACCACCTGTCCCTCCTAAGGTATAAGCTGGTCTTACTATAACTGGAAGTCCTATTTCTTTTGCAAATTCTTCAGCATCTTCATATGTATTTACTACTTTACTTGCAATACATGGTTCACCAATTTCTTCCATTGTATCTTTAAAAGCTTGTCTATCTTCTGCTTTTTTGATTCCTTCTGGACTTGTTCCAAGTAATCTAATCCTATGTGATTCTAGAAATCCATCTTCATATAATTCCATTGCTATGTTTAGTCCTGTTTGTCCTCCTAAATTTGGAAGTATACTATCTGGTTTTTCTATTTCTAATATTTTTTCTATTGTTTTCTTTGTTAATGGTTCTATGTATATTTTATCTGCCATATCTTTATCTGTCATTATTGTTGCAGGGTTTGAATTAACAAGTACTACTTCAATTCCTTCTTTTTTAAGTTCACGACAACATTGAGTTCCTGCATAGTCAAATTCTGCTGCTTGACCAATTATTATTGGCCCGAGAGCCTATTACCAATACCTTTTTTATATCTTTATTTTTTGGCATTTTAATTTCTCCTTTATTTTTTATTTTCTTACAATCTCTAAAAATTCATCAAATAAATAACTTGAATCTTCTGGTCCTGGACATGCTTCTGGATGGTATTGCACTGTCATAATATTTTTTCCAATATATCTTAATCCTTCTACTGTTCCATCATTTATATTTATGTGTGAGATCTCTGCAATATTTGGATTTACAGTATCGTCTTTTATTGCATAACCATGATTTTGTGATGTAATACATACTCTACCTGTTTTTAAATCTTTTACTGGGTGGTTTGGTCCACGATGTCCATATTTTAGTTTATATGTTTTTGCTCCTGTTGCAAGACCCATTAATTGATGTCCTAAACAAATTCCTAGTATTGGTAAATCTGCTTCATATAACTTTTTAATATTTTCTATTGCAACTGTGCAATCTTCTGGGTTTCCTGGTCCATTTGAAAGAACTATTCCTTGAAAATCTCCATTTAAGATTTTAGAGTAATGCGTATCCTGTGGAAATACAGTAACTTCGCAACTCTTTCGTAATAAAGAATTTATAATATTTTGTTTTGCGCCAAAATCAAGTAATGCAATTTTGGTTTTTCCATTACCTGTTGTATAAAACTCATTTGAAGTAACTTTTTCTACTAAATTAGATATCTCGTAATTTTTTATTTCTTCTACTATAGCACCTATATTAGATATGTCATTTGTAATTTTACCTTTCATTGTTCCTGCTTGTCTTAACATTTTTGTAAGACTTCTTGTATTAACTCCTTGTAAACCTGGAATACCATTTTCTTCTAAAAATTTCAAAATGTGCATTTTGCTTCTAAAATTACTTTCCATTTCTGCAATTTCATGAACAAATACTGCCTCTACCCAAGGTTTTCTTGATTCTTGATCTTCTTTTGTTAATCCGTAATTCCCTATTAGTGGATATGTCATTACAACACCTTGTCCTGCATATGATGGGTCTGTGAATATTTCTAAATATCCTGTCATTGAAGTATTAAATACTACTTCACAAATAGTATCAACATTTGCCCCTATTCTTTCTCCACTAAAAACGCTACCATTTTCTAAAACTAAATAGCCTTTCATGATAACCTCCTATTTTATTTTTTCCTAAATTCTATCTTACCATATATAAGAAAAAAAGCAAATATTTTATCGAAAAATATTAAAAATATTTTTTGTCTTTTTAGAAGGTTTTTGTTGACTTTTATATTTTATTATGATATTATCCTGTTTAAGGGAAGAGAACATTGGGACTTATGTCTTGTCAAAAGGAGGTGGAACCCAATGGAAAATCAAGAAAATTCTAAAATAATTAATATACTTCAGGAAATGAAGCAAGATATTAGTGAGATGAAATACAACATTAGTGAAATGAAACACGACATCAAAGAAACTAATCAACGTGTTGATTCTCTTGAAGAAAAGTTCAACAATAAGTTTGATACTCTTGAAGAAAAGTTCAACAATAAGTTTGATACTCTTGAAGAAAAGTTCAACAGTAAGTTTGATACTCTTGAAGAAAAGTTCAACAATAAGTTTGATACTCTTGAGAAAAAAGTTGATAACAATTCTTCTAATATTCTTAAAATTCTAAATACTACTTCTCAAATGCAAAAAGATATTTTTTATTTACGTGATGATATTGAAACTGTTTATAGTTTAGAAAAAGATTCTAGAAAACATTTAAGATTATCATAGTGCTTTATAAACTCCTTTAGTATGTCTAAAGGAGTTACATTTTTTCTATTTTAAATGCATCCTCAAATCCTTGTTTATAGTATTTTTTATTATAGTATGCAAGCATTATATTATAGTCTGCTATTAGATTATCTATACTATCAAGTAATTTTTCTTTTATTATCTTATTTTCTTCTGGTATATTAGAAATTAAAGTTTCTATTTCTTCTTTCTTTATTCCTTTTACTCTATTTTTTAGATAAGACATATCATTCTGTAAATCTGTAATATTATCTTCTTCTCTAAATTTAAATAAAGTATCTATTAGTTTATATTTCTCCATAATTTAAGCACTTTCTTTCTTTAATAATTCTATATATTTATATTATTGCCAATTTATGGATTCTTATTCTTGTAAAAATAATAACTCTAGATTTATTAAGTAGGCTATAAAAGTTGCCTTACTTTGTTTTCATATTCAATTATGGTTATGGTCGATGTAAACATCGACCACTACATCATTTATATTGGATTTATCTATAGTGTATTTTTCCACTATATAAAAAGAAACTATTAATATCTTAATAGTTTCTTTTTGTTTTTATTTGTATAAATAATTTGTTGGATTAATATATTGACCATTTTTTCTTATTTCAAAATGTAAATGTGGTCCTGTTGAATTACCAGTACTTCCGAACTTCTGCAATTACATCTCCTGCTGTGACATTTTGGCCATTTTTTGCGATAAGTTTACTGCAGTGTCCATAATATGTTGTTATTCCATTCCCATGGTCTATTATTATTAAATTTCCATATCCGCCTTTTTCTCCTGAATATATAACTTTTCCATCTGCTACCGCCTTAATAGGTGTGCCTGTTTTAGTAGCAATATCTAAACCTTGGTGCGTATGGTCTCTTATAGCTTCCCTTGCACCATATCTTGATGTTATAGTACCTGAAACAGGGATTGTTGCTAGGTATACACCATTAATTGTTGCATCTTCTTTCTTTTTTTCTTCTTTTAGTTCATTACATATTTGATTTGATATAGAAGCTATCTCTACTTCATTTTCTACTTGTAAATTTTTAGTATATTCTGTACTTATACTAATATTTATATCTTCTCCAAGTTCTTTTTTTAGTTCTTCTATAACTTCTTGTGCTTGTTCTTCTGTTTTTAAATATTTTCTTTGTACTCCATTGACATCTACTGCATATTGTATATATGTTATATCGGCTCTTTCTTTTATTGCAAGAAAAACATCACTCTCTGTTGTTTCTTCATTTTTTTCTATTAATTTATACGTATATTTTATATCAAATTCTATATCTGAAAAAGCTATATTTTCTTCTTTATTATTATAAAGATTTTCTTTCATAAATTGTTCAAATTCTTTTTTATTTTGAACACATCCTATTTCTTGTTCATCTATATATACTGAATATGCTGGTTTAAATTTTACTAGCATTACTGCTGTTATTATAAATATTCCAATGGCTATTATATTTGTAAGCTTTATTATTTCTTTTGTATAGTATCTTATTTTTTTGCTTAAAATATAACTTCACACTCCTTTTTATAATTTACATCACTATTCTTTTATTATACACTATATTTTGCACTTTTTCAAATTATGTATACCTGGTTTGTCCTATTTTTTTAAATTTTACCTTTTAAAATTGGTAATTATTTGATTTTTTGGTATTATTTGCTTTATTTTTCTCTTGTTTTCTTTGCTTTTTGTTTTCTAAGTCATTAGTTTATTTTATTGTATAAAGTATGATTTACAGACGAGAAATACTCACCTCTACATTCCTATCTTTCTATTATATAAAAACCCCCCTAAACTTTAGCGGAGTTTACTGTTATTAAGAATGCTTATTATTCATCATTTTCATATCATAAAGAAATCATACCACGTTTTACATAATTGACAACAAGAATCCTAATCAAAATATCTACTTATTTCTTCTAAGCCTTCGAAGTTTTTTTGTCTTAATATTTCATATACTACAATTGCAACTGAATTTGATAAATTTAATGAACGCAAATGTTCTTTCATTGGTATTCTAATTGTTTTATCTAAATATTTTTGCAAAATATCTTCTGGTAATCCTTTTGTTTCTTTTCCAAATAAAACAAATACTTCATCTAATCCAGAAAATACATCATCTGAATATACTTGTTTTCCCTTTGTAGTTACAAAAAACATATTATTTTCTTCTACAGGATATTTTTCTAAAAATTTGTTAAATGAATCATGCTCTTCTATTTCTAACTTATCCCAATAATCAAGTCCTGCCCTTTTTAAATGTTTTTCATCTATGTTAAACCCAAGTGGATGTACAAGATGCAAAACCCCACCCGTCGCAGCACAAGTTCTTGCAATATTTCCTGTATTTTGTGGTATTTCTGGTTCTACTAACACTACATTTATTTTCATTTTTCTTTTCTCTCCTTTAATAATCTCTCAATTTTAATATATCATTTTCTTTTACATAGTTTGCTATTTCTTCAACTTCTTCTCCTTTAAAGATATTCCTATCATTTTCTATAAATAAATCTGATATACTGTTTTCTCCTTGTTTGATTAATTTGTTTATAAATTCATTTTTTAAGTATACTTGATTTTCAGCTTTATTAATATCTAAACACTTTTCTTCACAATATATTTTACATTGTATATCACATTCTAATTTATCACATATTTTAGCAAATTTCGCTTCATTTGTTATCGCATCATTAAATTCTTTAGTTAATTTAACATATTCTTCTTGTTTTAACATTCCATCTAATACTTTTATTACAGCTTCTTTTCCTATATTTCTTTTTTCTTCTATACTAATCTTATCAAATGGTGTTAAATCTCCAATATATATTTCTTCCAATTCGTGTATTACTAACATAAAAACTACTTTTTCTAAATCAACTTCTATTTCATATTCTGAATCTATTGCAATAGCTAAAATACATGTACCATATATATGTTCTGCAACACTCTCAACTCTATCTCTTGATATATTCCAATTTTTCCAACCGCTGCCTAATAACATCTTTTAGTTTTGTAGCTAAAAGATAAAATCTAAGTACTTTTTCAATTCTATTCATTTATAGTTCCTCCCTAGAATGATTTATATAATTATACTATAATAATTATAAATATTAAATAAATCTTATATTTTTTCATTTAATTTTAATTACAGTTTAGTCTATATTGAAGAAGTGTATATACACTTCTTCTTAATAAATTTGTGCAAATTATATACAATAGTCTAAGTAATATCTAATTTTACTTTTTTATTACAATTTGAATTTTCTCTTGACAATGTTTTTTTGTTTTATTATAACTATTTTGGAGGTAACAGATTTATGAGAGAAGCAAAACTATATGAAAATAATTTATATAAATGTGATATAAGAAGTGCAGAAAATTTAGAAAAGATTTATGATGCAAGAAGAGATTGGGTAAATGGTATATACACTTATGATAAGCTACTTAATAAAGAAGAAATTAGAAATTTGCTTGAGTGTAATCTTGTTGCCGTTGAAGGTCTAGATGAAATAAATGAAGAAGATTTAAATAAGTTGATTTAACTGTATAAAAATCACTCTATACTATTTTAGAGTGATTTTTTCAAATCTTTTGTTTATTACATTCCAATTGACTATATTTTCAAATGCTTTAATATATTCTGCTCTATTTGCTTTATATTGTAAAAAATATGAATGTTCCCACATATCAAGTACAAATATTGGGATACAGCCCCATAAGGTTAGATTTTGGTGTTTTTCACATTGTAGTACTTCTAATTTATTAAATTTTGGAACCCATACAAGCAAACACCAACCGTGATGCTTCTACTGTTTTTGCTGCTTCTATAAATTGATTTTTGAATTTATCAAAACTACCAAAATCTTTTGTAATTTGTTCTATTAATCTATTGCTTGGAATTGTAGGAACTGGAACTCCCATATTTTCAAAGAATAGTTCGTGTAATATTGCCCCTGAACCAAAAAAACTTAAATCTCTTTCTAGACATTTTATATTCTCAAAATTATTCTCTAGTCTAGCTTTTGCCAGTTTTTCTTCTGTTTTGTTAGTATTATCAACATATCCTTTATATAGTACATTATAATGAATATCTAATGTTTCCCTACTATAATATGGCTCTAATGAACTTAAAGTATATGGTAATTCTATCATTTTTATCATAAAAAACCTCCTAAAAATTATATCAATTTATTATATGCTTTTTTTATTTTTTTATTTCATGTGTTATTGTATTATTTGATTATAGTTGCTATAATATATTTATATTAAATTATGAAAGGAGTGATTATATATGTCTGATTTACAATTACAAGCAATAAAAGATGTAATTAAAATGACACCAAAGCTAAATATGGATTGCTTAAATTCTATTAAAATATTGATGGAAAAAGCAATTGATTCAGAATTATTACGTATAGAACCTTCTATTATCTTAGACAATATGGATATAACTGAAAAAGTAATGTATTTAGACTATTTAACTGAAAGTAAAAAAACGCAAGAAAATGAATTAAAAAATTCTCTTTCTTTAGAGGAAATTTTAGAAAGAGAGGGGTTGACATTTGATGACTTACAAAATAATAATTAGGCCCAAAGCACAAAAGTTTATTGAAAAACAGGATAAATTTCAAAAATTGCGAATATATAAAGCAATTTATAACCTGCCAAATGGAGATGTGAAAAAGTTGGCTGGTTGCAAAGATGATTATAGATTAAGAGTTCGGAAATTACAGAATAATTTTTACAATTGATATCAATAAAATTTTAATTCTAATTACTAAAGCTGATAACCGTGGACAAGTATATAAATAATAATTTTTTACCTTAAATTTTTCATTGTTATAATAAATTAAATAAAAAATACCGTATATATTTATATATGCTTTTTTGCATTTCCATTTATATATACGGTATTTTTTTATAAATCGTATTCTTTTACTTCACAGTTATCTATTCCTAATCCTTGTAATACTTCCATTCCTTCTGGAATTCCCTCTAGTGTTGCACGAATTGGAACTGTTACTCCTCCATGTGTAACTAATAGTACAGTTTTATCTTTATATTCTTCTTGTATCCTATTTAAAAATTTTTGTACTCTTTTGAATAGTTCTCCTGTACTTTCAGCATTTTCGTATTGTTTATTTAATTTATAATTCCATATTTCAGAAAAATCAAATTCTTCTCTTGTTTTTCCTTCAAATTCACCAAAACATCTTTCTCTCAGCCCTTCATCTAACAAAATTTGAATATCTCTATTTCCCCTTATTATTTCTGCTGTCTTTTTTGCTCTTTTTAATGGTGACGCTATTATTATATCGATATTATAATCTAATAGCTTTTCTCCTGTAGCCTTTGCTTGTTGTATTCCAGTTTCATTTAATTCTATATCTGTTGTTCCTTGTATTTTTCCTGCTACATTCCAATCTGTTTGTCCATGTCTTGTTAATAATAATTTCATAAAATTCCTCCATACATATCATATGACAATAGGAGTTTCATTCATTAGTGAAACTCCTATCGCCTTAATGATAGCATTATACGCCAAGCCCACACATCAGATGGTGGGTCTCCGCCTGGCTTCGGCCGTGCTACTTAACGTCTGCTACCATCGCCTGATCCGCATCAGTATGCTGTGCTGTCTCTTGCATTGCAGCCCACAACATCTCACGATGCATCGCCGTACTTTCTGATACAATTGTCATACTTGTAGGTGGTCTGATCATCGATTTTGCCTCCTTCTGCTTTACTCAAAGCTGTATAACGAGGCTAAACATCAGCCTTGGCTTTTGTGAAATTATTATACATAATTTTATTAAATCTGTCAATATACTTTATGTTACTTTTTCATAGCCTCTTCTGCATAATAATTATTTACTACCTTTTCATATGGTGCTTTTTGTTTTAATTCTCCAGCTTCTTCCATTACTGTTTGTAATAAGTTGTAGGATTCTTCATTTAATATAGGTGTTTCATTCCAAGCATCTATGTCTATATAGCTTTGTAATACATTTGCTAGTAACTCTACATCTGTATCTGGGAAAAAGTCTTTAATTTCTTCTGCTATTTCACGACTAGAATGTTCTTTTACCCATACTTGACCTTTATATATTGCATTTGTAAATTTTTGTATTGTTTCACTATTTTCTTCTATATAACTCTTTTTGGCAAAATATGCTGTATATGGGATTTCTCCAGCTGCTTCTCCTACTGATGCTACCACATATCCTTTTCCTGCATTTTCTGTCATACTTGCAGTTGGCTCGAATAATGTTACATAGTCTGCTGTTCCTCCTGTAAATGCTCCTGCCATTAGGTCGAACTTAATGCTATCATCTAGTATTAAATCTGTTTCAGGGTTTAGTCCGTTTTTCTTAAGTACATATTCAAGAGTCATGTATGGTACTCCGCCTTTTCTTCCTGGAATTACAGTTTTACCTTTTAAATCTGTCCATTTGAAATTGTCAGTAGAAGTTTTACTTACTAAAAATGAACCATCTTTTTTAGTAAGTTGAGCAAATACTTGTGAATAATCTTCTTTACCTTCATTATATACGTAAATAGATGCTTCTGGGCCTGCAAATCCTATATCACTTTGACCTGCAAGTACTGCTGTCATAACTTTGTCTGCTCCTTGCCCAGTTGTTAATTCAATTTCTAGTCCTTCTTCTGCAAAAAATCCTTTTGCTATTGCTACATATTGTGGTGCATAAAAGACTGAACGTGTAACTTCATTTACACTAATTTTCTTTAGACTATTATCACTTTGTCTGTTTTGTAACAGAACAGTCGTAAGTGCTACTGCAATAACAATAACACATATTACTGCTGTTATGATAATTTTTTTCATAATATGTTCTCCTCCTTATTTATGTTCTAGTATATAATATTCATTTTTCGGCTTAATGGTAACATATTTTTCTCGTTTTGTTGATTTTGCTTTATATTCTAAAAAAGAGAATCCACAATGTGGGTTCTCTTTTTAACAAAAAACTTAGCTTTTGATGTCCGTCTTATTGTATTGTGGATGTCTTCCTGGTTATGCATTCTATGATGTTTGAATTTCATCAAAATTAGAACACTACAAGCAATTCAACTACAATAACCAAAATAAGTGCTATTGTAGCTAATATCCGAATGCATCTTTGGATGTTTCTATACACTCTTTGCTTACTTTCCAACTTAGCATCTTTTTTAGTAGTATCCGAACTCCTAAAAGAAATACCTTTGGATAGTAAATATTCCTTATGTGCTTTTAATTCATCCATACATACCCAGTATATAACTTCTGTCATAATCCATATAAATACTATTGTCCCTATTAATTCTAATGCCATTCTTTTTACCTCTTCTTTCTTGTGGTTGTTTTTTGTTAACAAGTTACAAAGAATTAATTTTTATTCTTTTTTATACCTCCTTTTTATTATAGTAATATTATTTTACCATTTCTAGTTTTCGATGTCAATTATGTATACTTCTTCATATAATTGTCTAACTTCTTTTAAATAGTGCATTTTGCCTTTATTTATAAAGTGGGTTGCATACTATGCAACCCCTACAATTATATCCTAATACTTTTTATTTTTGTGCCTTCATAACTATTTTTCCTAAAATAGTAACTCCTTGATACATAACTGCTGCTAGCATTGCAAGTATTATTACACTAGTCATAACAAGGTCAAGCTGAAATACTTGCCCACCATAAACTATTAAATACCCAAGTCCTGCTTTAGATACTAAGAATTCTCCTGTTATAACACCTACAAGAGTTAAGCCAATATTTACTTTTAATGAATTTATAAATGTAGAAATATTTGCAGGAATTACTATTTTTATTAGTGTTTGAAATTTATTTGCATTAAAAGTTTTTGCCATTTTTAATAATTCACTATCTGTATTAGTAAATCCATTTAATATTTCAAGTACTGTAACTATTAATGAAATTGCAAGTGCCATTGTAATTATAGCTCCCATTCCGTGCTCCTACCCATATTATGATAACAGGTCCTAATGCAATTTTGGGTAAGCTATTTAATATAACTAAAAAAGGATCTGCCACTTTGGATAAGAATTTAGACCACCATAAAGCTATGGCAATTAATACTCCAAGTATTGCACCACTTGCAAATCCAACTATTGTTTCAAAGCATGTAACTCCTAAATGCTCCATTAAGTTATTACCGATATAAGTTTAAAAATGTTTTTACAATACGAGATGGTTGACTAGCAATAAAACTATCAATTATACCAATATTAGCCAAGATTTCCCATATTGCAATAAATCCTACAACAATTATTATTTGTACTGTAAGTATTGCTATCTTATTCATTTTTTGTTTTCTTAAGTATATCATCCTATCTTTCGATATGGCTTTTTTATCCATGTACATCAAGCTCCTTCCATAAGCAGTCAAAGTACTCACTAAATTTAGGGCTTTTTCTACAATTTAATGGATCTCTATTTTCCATTTCAAAATTGATTTCGTATATAGATTTAACCTCTGTAGGTCTTTTAGTTAAGACTACTACTCTATCTGACATACTAATCGCTTCTGAAATATCGTGTGTTACCATTATTGTTGTGATTTTCTCATTTTTTAGTATTTCGTATACATCTTTTGTTACCATTAATCTTGTTTGATAATCAAGTGCAGAAAATGCCTCATCTAGTAATAGTATCTTAGGTCTTACCGCTAATGTTCTAATGAGAGCAACTCTTTGTCTCATTCCTCCGGATAGTTGCGAAGGTAGTTTATCTTTAAACTCATATAAATGATATTTCTTTAGTAACAAATCTACATAGGCTTTATTTTCTTCATTTTTATTTCCGTCTAATTTCTAATCCAAATAGAACATTATTATATATAGTTCTCCATTCAAGTAAACTATCTTTTTGAAGCATATATCCTATTTTATCTGTTATTCCTTTAGTTTCTTCTCCTTCTATCTCTACGCTTCCTGAATTTTTTTCTTCAAGACCTGCTATAATTGATAAAAGTGTTGATTTTCCACATCCACTTGGTCCTATAATACTAATAAATTCTCCTTCTTTTACAGAAAAACTAGCATTCTTAATTGCTTCTATTTCTCCATTTTTCGCCTGATATTTTTTTGTTACATCTTTAATTTTTAATATCTCTTCCATTTTTTCCTCCTTTTACACCTATCTAAAATAGTATATTCGTAGTCTAGAAAAATGGTTATTTTAAAATATATAATGTTTTATTTAGTTATTATTTATGTCAGTTTACATATTATGTATTGCTATTTTTATAAAATTATTGTATACTTATCTTATATTCTATAATGTAACTCGTTAACCCATTTGTAATAAGGAGAATGTTTATGGAAAAGAACAGACAGAAAAACACAGTATCTCAGAAAGATGATTTTTCAGCTTCATGCCGATGCAATGGGGAAACACAGCATCACGTTTGTTGCTGTGCACACAAGGGCGGTAGTGGGTGTAAGAATGCCTGCTGTACAAATGGCTCCAGCAGTTTGAATCACTCAGATGAATAATGTCCCAAAATTGGAGAGTCTCAGTTTAGATAAAAAACTGGGACTCTCCTTTATTATATAAGACTTTATCTTCCGCCCATTCCGGCCTCCGCCTCCACCGAAACCTCCACCAGTTGAGAAGCCTCCACCTCCTCCTGAGCCTGAAGAATAGTTTGTTGCACTATGGTATGATGTTGTAATTGAGTTGTTTAATGTTGTTATAAATGAATTGTTAAATCTTGGCGAATACATTAAGTATAAATATGTATATCCATTTGAATTTAAATATTCTGTATCTGTTAATTGTGGATATACTACTTTTAGTTGTTTTAATACTTTATCTGCTATTCCAAATACTGTAGCATAAATTAAATATTTTTCCCAAAGTATTAGTTCTGGTACAGATTTTTCTTTCATCATAGAAAAATCCTCCATATATTTTTTTAAGCCTTTTAGTTTTTCTTTTTCATTCATTCCTTTTTCGGTTAAAGTATTATATCTTCCTGATATTCTAAAACAATATACTGCTGCTATTATTGAAGGTATCGCAAGTAACCACATTGCCACTATACTTGCCATTGCTAAGAAGATATACAATACTCCTTTCATAGCCCAACCTTGATATTTTGTTATTAAATCTTTACTATAATTTCCTTCTTGTTCTTGAGATTTTTTAGCTATTGTTTCTATTCTTTTAAATTTACTTAGAATTTCCGAAGAATGATTGCTTGCATATTTTTCAAATTCTTTCATTGTAAAAGAATTACTATCTTTCTTTGGTACTTTTTTAAGTAATTCATATATTAGCTTTTCATCTGCTTTTAATTCTTCTGTATTTTTACTTATTAAATTTACTCTTATTTGATTTTTTTTATCTGGTACTTGTTCAAAACTAATGTGTTTTTTCATACATAAGTCTAACATTGTAGCAGATATAACTTTAGTCATATTATATTGTAATCCTGTTGCTTTAAAATAATATAAAAATCCTGCTTCTGCTGGTGTTTCGTTTTCATCTGGTATATCTCTATAATAGTCAAGTTCTTGATTTGGTTTTATTCTAGGTGTATTTTTTAATTCTTTATGATATTTTATAATCTTTTTAATTACTACTATAGTTAGTATAAGCCCTAAAATGTTTGTAATAATAAACACTGCTATCATTATTCTTCTTCTAGTTTCAATTTGTTTTGCTATTTGCTCCCTTTTTCTATTTGCTTGATCTGCCCAAGTTTGTTCCTCAGTTAAAATACTATTTAACTTGTTTTGGTTTGATGTGTTTAAGTTTTTATTAAATATTGTATTTGGTGTTACAACTCTTGCTTCTAACATAGTATTTGAATTAAAATCTTCTACTGTAAATCTTACAGTATCATTTGATATTTTTTCTATGTTTCCATTTAATGGTCCATGTGCCCATACTCTTAAATCTTCTAAATTTTCTACTGAATATGGTAATTTTATTGTTCCTTCTATATAATCTGCTGGAATTTCAGAACTTGTACTTATAAATTGCCAATAAAATTCTGAGCAGTCGTTATAGTTTTTTACTGCGTCTATAATTTTATAACTAATTTTATAAGTTTTAGTTGTACTCTCTGCATGTGCTCCCCACGCTATTTCAAATTTTCCTTTATACATTAGGGCATAATAACAATTCTTATCTACATGGTATTTATATTGATTAATTTTTGTTAAATCAACATTTCCACTTGATTTAACTTCTGTTACTTTTACATTAGTTATTTCTTTATATTTAGAACTATCTACTTCAAATGTCTTAAATAGAGTATTAGTATCTTCTATTCTAATTCTCCAAGTTTCAGTGACGTCTGCTGAACCATCTGCATTAAGTGTTACATCATAATTAAGGTTTCTTAATATTAATCCTCCACTTGCATTTGAATTATTGGATAGTAGCATTATGCCTATAAAAATACAAATAAATAGTATTGTTCTTTTTAGTATCTTTTTCATTGCTTTGTTCCCCTTTTCGCATTTTCTAGTCCTATTGTATTATTATTTTTTAGTAATTGCAATATTTTTATAAAAAATAGGAGGATTTTACTCCTCCCTCCAATACATCTCTTCTACTATCTCTCTTATTTCTTTAGGATAATCTTTCAGCATTTTTTTAATTTTGGATATTATTTCTTCATTATGGACATTCTGAACTCTCTTTAAAGAAATTTTTGCTTCTTCTTCATCACCTTTAAGTTCTACTCGAATTCCATCTTTTGCCTCACACTGTACGAATATCTCATTTGATATGGAATAAAACTTTACACTTCCATTCCTTTGGACTTCTCCAAATCCTTTTTGATTTCCAATAATAAGTAAATCATCTGTATATCCTAAAATATCGCTATTATCCTTTCTTATTATATATCCGTCATAGAAGAGCCGCCTGTTCCAACAAAATGTAACATAAAAGATTTGCATATTTTGTTCTCCTTTCGTTATTTTACAAAACAACTACTTTTTACAATTACATTACTTATATATTAACATAATATTAATAATTTTGCAAATTTTTGTTAATAATCACTTCTTTCCTTATATCCATACACAACTTTTCCGAATTTAATCTCGTTAAATTTCTTTTGTGTTTCCATTATTACAACAGGTGATATTGATATTAATGCTACATATACCCATTGTATAGTATTTAGTGGTACTAAGTTAAATATATCTGCTAAAACTGGTACACATACTACTCCTACTTGTAATATTGTTCCTAAAATTAATGCTCCTACTAAGTATTTATTTTCAAATATTCCTACTTTGAATATTGATTCTTCACTTTTTATATTAAAACTATGTACGAGCTCAAGTAATCCTAAAGATAAGAATGCCATTGTTCTGCCGGGCTTCTATTCCATATAGATTATTTCCTAAGCTAAATGCAAATAATGTAAGCATTCCAAGCATTATTCCTTCAACAAATATTTTCCCCCATAGTCCATCTGCAAATATTCCTTTTTTAGCATCTCGTGGTTTTCTATTCATTATATCTTTATCTGGTCTTTCAAGTCCTAAAGCAATTGCTGGAATTGAGTCTGTTACTAAATTTATCCATAACAATTGTATTGCAATTAGTGGTGATTTTAGACCTAACAAAAGCCCTACAAATATAGTTACAATTTCACCTATGTTTGTTGCTATTAGAAAATGTACTGCTTTTCTTATATTTTCGAAAATATTTCTTCCTTGTTTTACAGCTTCTACTATAGTTACAAAATTATCATCTGTTAATATCATATCTGATGCATTTTTTGCTACATCTGTACCGGTTTTGTCCCATAGATATTCCTATATCTGCATTTTTTAGTGCTGGTGCATCATTTACTCCGATCACCTGTCATTGCAACTACTGATCCTGTACTTCTAAAGGCTTTTACAATTCTTACTTTATGCTCTGGTGATACTCTTGCAAACACTGAATATTTCATTATATTTTTTTGTAAGTCTTCATCTGTTATTTTATCTAATTCAGCACCTGTAATTGCTATATCATTTGGTCTTAATATTCCTAAGTTTTTAGCTATTGCTGTTGCAGTACTAATATGGTCTCCTGTTATCATAACTGTTTTTATTCCTGCTTTTTTACAAGTTGCTACTGCCTCTTTTACTCCTTCTCTTGGTGGATCTATCATTCCAATTAGTCCTACAAAATTAAGCCCTTGTTCTAAGGTAGTAGTATCTATTTTTGTAGGTAATATGTCTATATCTTTATATGCTACTGCAAGTACTCTTAATGCATCATTTGCAAGTTTTAGATTTTCTACATTTATTTTATTCTTTATATTACTTGTTAATGTTGTTGTCTCTCCATTATAATAATAGTTTATACATCTATCTAGTAATACATCTGGTGCTCCTTTTGTTATTATTCTATATTTATTTCCTAACTTATGAACTGTTGTCATTAATTTTCTTCCCGAATCAAATGGTATATCTGCAATTCTTGGATAGTCTCTATACAATTCATTTTTATTTTCTCCAATTCTCAATGCCTCATTTACAATTGCTATTTCTGTTGCTTCTCCCTTTGCTACTAATGTTCCATTTTGATTTTCTATGTAACTATCTGTACACATACTTGCAAGGTCTAATATAAATTTATATTCTTTTTCTATTACTATTTTTCCGTGTATATCTTTTAATTCTACTACTTTCATTTTATTTTGTGTTAAAGTTCCTGTTTTATCTGAACAGATTACACTACTACTTCCTAGAGTTTCTACTGCTGGTAGTTTTCTAATTATTGCATTTTTTCTCGCCATTTTAGTAACTCCTATTGATAGCATAATTGTAACAATTGCTGGAAGTCCTTCTGGTATTGCCGCTACTGCAAGTCCAACTGATGTCATAAACATTTCTACTACTGGTATTTTTTTGAATATTCCTATTATAAATATTGCAAGACATATTAATAGACATGCTACTCCTAAGGTTTTTCCTACTTCTCCTAATTTTTTCTGTATTGGTGTTTCTGGCGATTCATCTTGTATAATCATTTTTGCAATTTTTCCAACTTTTGTTGACATTCCTGTATCTGTTACAATTGCCTCTCCGATGTCCTCCTACTGTAATTGTTGTGGCATAAACCATATTTACCCTATCTCCAAGTGTTACATCTTGTTTTAATATAATGTTTTCATCTTTTAAAACTGGTATTGTTTCTCCTGTTAAAGCAGATTCTTCTACTTTTAAATTTGAAGTGTTTACTAATCTACAATCTGCTGGCACATAATTTCCTGCTTCTAGTATTATTATATCTCCTACCACTACTTCTTCACTTGGAATAGTAGCAATTTTTCCGTTTCTTTTTACTCTAGCAGTAGGACTAGACATTTTCTTTAATGCTTCTAATGACTTTTCTGCTTTTGCTTCTTGAACTAGTCCCATTATAGCGTTAAATACTACTATAGCTATTATTATAATAGAATCAAAATAATCTCCTGACCCTTCTAAATATGCCATTACTGCTGAAATGCCAGATGCTATTATAAGTATAATAATCATAAAATCATTAAATTGTTTTATAAATTTAATGATAATACTTTCTTTTTTCTTGTCCTGTAATTTATTTGGACCATTTTTCTCTAATCTTTCTCTTGCCTCCTCCTCTGTTAAACCACTTTCTAAGTTTGTCCTTAAATTTCTTCTTGTTTCTTCAACATCTTTCGTATGCCACATAAATCCACTCTCCTATCATTCGTTTTGTACATTTTATGCTTGTACTTTTTTTATATGACATAAAAAGAGAAGAAATTTTTTTAAATAATTTCTTCTCTTTTTTGTTATAATCCAACTTTTTTCATTTTATCTAATATTTTATCATAATATGGATACATATCTTTTTCGTCTGAGTATTTTTTTATATCTTCTACTTTTATCCATTTTACACCACTGTTTTCATCTTCTTTTATGTGTAATTCTTCTTGCTCATCTGCTTCAAATATATATGTTATATTTATATGTTGATGTGCTACTACATATTTTCCTCTTTTTATATGTCCCCATACTGGTAATATTTCAAGTGTGAACATATCTTTTATAATTGGTTTAACACTTTTTAATCCTGTTTCTTCTTTTGCTTCACGTAACGCAACATTTAAAAAATTATCTTCTCCATCAGTATGTCCTCCAGTCCAAGTCCATGCTTTATAAATATTATGATATATAAATAATATTTTATCTCTTGTTTCATTAAATATAAATGAGGATGCACTAAAGTGTGCAATTTTATTTTCACGAGTTAGTAAATCATCAAAAATACTTGCATAATATAAGATTTGTTTTTTATCTGCTTCTTCTTGCTCGTTATATGGTTTATAATTTCTTATTTGTTCTAAATAGTTCATAACTCTGTACTTCCTTAACTCCCTAATTTCATAGATAATAACTTAGATATACCATTTTCTTGCATTGTTATTCCATATACTGTATCTGCTGCTTCCATTGTTCCTTTTCTGTGTGTTATTACTAAGAATTGTGTATTATTAGAAAATCTTTTTAAGTAGTCCGCAAATCTATATACATTTACATCATCAAGTGCTGCTTCTATTTCATCTAGTACACAGAATGGTGCTGGATTTATTTTTAGTATCGCAAATAGTAACGCTATTGCTGTAAATGCTTTTTCTCCTCCTGAAAGTAAGCTCATACTTTGTAGTTTCTTTCCTGGTGGTTGTACCTGAATTTCTATTCCACATTCTAGAATATTATCTGTATCTGTTAGAATAAGCTCTGCTTTTCCTCCACCAAATAGTTCTCTAAATACTTCTCCAAAGTTTTGATTTATTATATTGAATTTTACTTCAAATTGTTCTTTCATTGTAGCAGTCATATCACTAATTACCTTTTTAAGTTTCGCTGCTCCATCTTCTAAATCTAATCTTTGTTCACACATAAAGTCATATCTTTCTTTAGTTTGCTTGTATTCTTCTATCGAATCTATGTTTATACTTCCTAAATTCTTTATTTGATTACGCAAACTGTTTACTTTTTTTGTGGTTTCAGCTACATTTGCTGGTTTTTCATAACCATCTACATTGTTTGGTGTTATTTCATATTCTTCCCACATTTTGTTTATTATTTCTTCAATGTCTTCTTCTAGTTTTGTCTTTTTTACATCCATTTTTACTATTTGTGCTTTTAAATCTTCTATTACATTAAATTGTGATAGTATTTCTTCATCTGTTTTTGATTGCTCTTCATTTTTTGCAGTTCTTTCATTTTTTAGTTCTTCTATGTTTTTACTGCTATTGGTTACTTCGAGTTTTATTGTTTCTATTTGTTCTTTATATTCTTCTAGTGATGCCTCTAAATTTTTATTGTCTTGTCCTATTTTTGTCATTTGTTCTTCTTTGTTTTTCACACTTGCATTACAATTTTCAATGTCTTGGTTTATTCTTTCTACCATCTCATCTATTGAAGTTTCTGATTCATCAAATGATGATACTGATATTTTTAAGTTTGTAATGTCGAAGTTTAAATCGTCTATATATTTTTGATTGTCTTTATTTAAAACTGCATATTGTTCTACTTCTTGATTTAGAGCTTCTATTTCAGTTTGTAATGTTTCTATTTCTTTTTGCTTTTCCTCTTTTTGCTTTAAAATATCTTCTTTTAAAGTTTTTAATTCATTTTGCTCTTCCCTATATTTTTCTAAACGTGTTTTTAGCTTCTCTATGTTTTCATCTACTGCAATTACTTTTTGCTTATCTGTTGCATATACTATGTCTATTTCTTGTAAGCTTTTTTCTAAAGCTTCAACTTCTTCTAATACATTTTCTATACTTTTTTCGTATTCTTCTTTTTCCTTAGTTTCTTTTTCAATTTTTTCTGAAATTTGTTTTAGTTCTTTTTCTAAGTCTTCTATTTCTCTTGCTCTACCTAAAATATTTACTGTTTTTGCCGCTATACTTCCTCCTGTAATTCCTCCAGATGGGTTTATTATATCTCCTTTTACAGTTACTATTTTAAAAGAATAATTATTTTGTTTTGCAAGTTTTACAGCCACATCCATATCTTCTACTATAACTGTTCTACCAAGCAAGTTTAATATTACTTCTTCATATTTTTTATTTACCTTGATGAGGTCTGATGCAATTCCTATTACTCCATTTATTCCTTTATCGTTTAATTTTTCTAGTTTTTTTCCTTTTACAGAAGTAATTGGTAAAAATGTTGCTCTTCCTAAGTTGTTTTTTCTTAAATGTTCTACTAGTTTCTTTGCATCTTCTTCTGTGTCTGTAACTATGTTTTGTAATGCCGCTCCAAGTGCCATTTCTATTGCTGTTTCATATTTCTTATCTACTTTTATTAGGTTTGATAATACTCCGGTTCATTCCTTTTGATAAAGTATTATTTTTTTCACAGTCTAATAGTAATGATTTTACACTTCTTATAAAGCCTTCTTTTTCCCTTTCAGTTTCTTGTAAGAATTTTAGTCTTGCCGATTTTATTCTTTGTTCTGTTTCATATGTGTTAATATTTTCAGTATATTTTTTTATTTTTTCAGTTGCAGTATCTCTTTTTTCCCCTATTTCTTCTAATGATTTTTTTATAGAGTTTCTGTTTTTTTCAATTTCTGCAAATGTTTTTGATATATCTTCTTTTGTAATACGAGTACTATCTAATTCACTAATTGTTACTTGTATTTCTTGGCTTAGTGTTTGTTCTCTTTTTGAAGAGTTTTCGTAATTTGCATCTAGTAAATTTATTTCACCACTTATTTCATATTTTTTATCCACATTTTGTTCTATTTTTGCTTTTTTATTTTCTATTTCTTTTTCTTTTGTTGATAACTTGGCTGTTAATTCTTGTAGTTTTTCTTCTTTTTGATGAAGTTCTTTTTGAAATTTTTCTTTGTTTCCTAAAAGATTTTCTTTTTTTTCTGTTTTTTGTAGTTTTTCTTCTTCTAATTCTTTTATACGAGTTTTACTTTCTTCTATTTCTTTTTCATATCTTTTATAGTTTTCATTGTTGTTTGCAATTCTTTCGTTTGCAACATTTATGTTAGAGTTTATTTGTTCTATTTGTTTACTGCTTTCAAAGCCTATGTTTTGAATGGACTCTATTTTTTCTGTTATATCATTTATTTCTATTTTTAGTTTTTCTTTTAGTTCATTCAAAGTAGCCATTTTTTGCTCAGCTTCATTATTATTTGATATTAAAATATCTTCATCTATTTTTAATTTTTCTAATTTTTCTTTATAAGTATCTATGTTGTGTAAAAATAGCCCTATTTCTATTCCCTTTAGTTCTTCACGTAAATCTAAAAATTTTCTTGCTTTTTCAGATTGCATTTTAAGAGGTTCTATTGTCCCCTCTATTTCTGCTAATATGTCGTTTATTCTTAGTAAGTTTAATTTAGTGTTTTCTAATTTTTTCTCTGATTCTAGTTTTCTTACCCTATATTTTACTATTCCTGCTGCTTCTTCAAATATATGACGTCTATCTTCTGATTTGTTACTTAATATTTCATCAATTTTTCCTTGTCCTATTATACTATATCCATCTTTTCCAATTCCTGTATCCATAAATAGTTCTAGTACGTCTTTTAATCTACAAGGAGTTTTATTTATAAAATATCCTGATTCTCCACTTCTATATATTTTTCTCGTAACTGTTACTTCATTATATTCTATTGGAAGTTTTCCATCTGTATTATCAAACACAATTGAGGCTTCTGCAAAGCCTAGTGATTTTCTATTTTGTGTTCCAGCAAATATAATATCTTCAGATTTTGAACCTCTTAATGATTTCATACTTTGTTCTCCAAGTACCCATCTTATAGCATCTGAGATATTACTTTTTCCGTGATCCATTTGGTCCAATAACTGATGTTATTCCTTCTCTAAATTCTAATACTGTTTTATCTGCAAAGGATTTAAATCCTTGTAGTTCTAATCTTTTTAAGTACATTTGTTACCACCTTTTATTGCTTTAACTTATAAAATCCAATTATAATTATCTTTCTTCTTCATCTATAGTTTGACTTGTTAATTTTTGTTGTAGCTCTTCTTTCTCTTTTAATAGAATAGCTATTTGTGCATCTATTTCTGCTATTCTATCTACGATTCTTTCTTCGCCTTTATCATATTCTTCATTCTCTCTATATGCCTCTTCTATTATCTCTTCTTGAGGTTTATGATATACTATGTTGCTAGAATCTGCTACAATTTTTGTTTTAGGATAAGCAACTTTGTATAATTTTACAAATTCCGCATCTGTTTGTTCTATAAGATATAATATGTTTCCTGCTGTTGGTTCTTGAATATTTCCTTGTTTATTCTGCATTTTTCCTTTTTCATCTAGTGTACTAGTAAAGAATCCATAACTACCATCAGCTAATCTCTTTATTCCTCCATCTGATAAATTGATGTTGTGTTCCTTGGTTCTAGAATTATGCCACCAATAAATTTCTTGTTTACTTAGCATAAATCTTAAAGTATATATAGATCCATCTTGTTTTCCTTTATATAAATCTAACATATCATTAATTATTTTTCCTTTTATGTAATATGGCTCACTAGTATCTAAGTCCCTTTCTCCTAGCTTACCTAATTTTTGTTTTAATTCTTCTAATTTTTCAAAAATATCTTCCATATTTTTTCCTCCTATTATTTTTTTATTAATTTTATTAATATTTAACATTTTAACTATTTTACTCTGTTACAAGTACAGGTCGAAAACCTATATTATAGTAGCAGTGTCCATATCCGTAGTAAAATGCGAATACCCCTGCATTAGAACTTTCACTACAAAAGCCTCCTCGTCTAGTGAATGGTCCAGTTGAGTTGACAAATCCAGAATAGTCATTTTCCCATGACGTTGCACCTGTTCCTTCAGAAGACGTCTCCCATAATGCCTCCCCTATTATTGACACATTTGCTATTTCATTGTAATTCATATTTCTATCTGATGATGTCCCTATATATTTAGTTTTATATTGACTAGATTCTCCCTTTAAACTTTCACCATATATTATATAATTACCTGTACTTGGTGCTATATATCCTGCTGTCCATTCCCATAATCCTCCACTTAAATCGTATATTCCATATATGTTTCCTGTACTACTTGCTGTTTGACCTTGTTCTGTTTTCCAATTTCCATACTGTCCCCTTTTTATTAATGTTGCAAGTGTTCTTGAAGTATCTTCCAATGCACTTACACTAGATGCTCCATATCCTGTTACTGCAACTATTGTGTTTTCACCATTTGCATTTACATTGTTTATTTTTACTTCTTGTCCGTTTCTTCCATATTTACTATATGTTAAATATGCAACTGCTCCCCATTCACTATTTTTTGTTAGATGACTATCTACTTTATTGGTAAATCCATATGGATTATTATCTCCTGTTAAGTCTTTACACAAATCAAACACATCACTTATTCCTAAATAATTCATACTAGGCCTATTTGCTTGAAACACAGGATATTTTATTTTATCTCCTATGTTTCTTGAACCATAGTAATTTGTATCTATATTAGCGTTTTCAATTCCATTCCAACTATTCACAACACTTAATTTTACATTTGAATCTTGTGCTGAGCTTTCATCTCCCGCTGTTCCTGCATATCCAGCTTCAAATTTTGCCATCCAAAATCCTGTTATTTCTTTGTTCCATTCTCCATTTGCAAAACCATTTTTAGTTCCATCTCTAAATGCTGGATGTACAATGTATGCTCCTTGTACTCCGTTTTCATCTATATAGTTTGTGCTTGTTACATCTAACCCTCTAAAGTCTTTATTTGTATCGTCTTTTAGAAATACTACATCTATGGTTCCACCTTGTGATTTATCACTTGAATTAGTGTAATTTATTTTATATGCAAAACGTGGTATCCATACCCACATACTTCCATCTTCTGTTTCAGCATTTGCCCATTTGCTTGTGTTTTCTTGTTTTTGGGCAGATGTATCTTCATATGAGTACCATTCATCATAGGAAGTAGTTTTTATGAATTCTGTTTCATTCCATTTAACTGGAGTCATTCCTGTCACAAGTTTTGGAGCATTTACTTCAGTTTTATTTTTTCTTTCTAAAGTGTTATATACATCTTGAATATTGTTTACACCTTGTTCATATATTTCTTTTATTCTAGCAGTCTCTCTGGTTAGGCTACTTTCAGAGTTTGCACTTAACATATACATTCCTACTAAGTACATAACAAAAAACAGCATTGCTATTAGAACAAATAGTGTTATTGATCCTTTTTCTTCTTTTAAAATTTTCATTGGTTTCCTCCAAAAATCTATTGTCCTTATTATATATGATAAATGCTGTTAGTTCAAGTAATTATTGCAATTTTTAGCCATTTTTTGTTAATGTTCAGACTATATTACTGCTCCTATATAGTAATATATTCGTGCTATTTTAGTATTGTAGTCTTAACTGTAACGTTGTTTCATCCAATTAATTCTTTCTTCGTGTAATTTGTCTTTAAATTTAATTCCTTCTTCTATTCCATATTTTTCTTTTATATATTTTCCATTTATTTTGCTTAAACATTCTTCACCTATTTTTTCAAATTCTATATCTTTTAAATTGGTGTTTCTAGTACTACATTTATCTGCAATCACTACTATTTGCAATCCATATAGTCCTAATTTTGATTTTGCTACTCTTTCTATAAAGCTTACTTTTTTTGGTGGTGTCATTTTATAGAATATTCCACCTTTCATATGTTCTTTTGCTGATACTTTTCCATAAGATATCCATTTATTTGGTGTACCAATTCTTTGTCCAAATTTTTGTACTATTTCTACTCCTTTTTCATCATGTCCATAATGATGTGGATACATACTTTTTGGTGTTACTCCTTTTCCTAAGTCGTGTACTAATGCCGCAAAACGAATACCTGTGTCTTTTGTTAATGAGGCGGCTTTATCTACCACGAGCATTGTATGATTGTAGCTATCTCCTTCTGGATGATATTCTACTGGTTGAAGTGAACCGATTAAGTCGTATATTTCTTTAAAATGCTCGTCTAATACATTTGCATCTCTTAGAACATTGAAGAAGATTGATGGCTTATCTGTTTCTAATGCTTTTTCAAATTCATTAAATACTCTTTCTTTTGATAGTGTATTTAACTCTTGTTTTAGTAATTCCATAAGTTCTAATGTTCTTTTTTCTACATAAAATCCTGTTTTTGCTGCAATTCTTGCCACTCTATATACACGTAATGGGTCTTCACTAAATGCTTTTGTTGTTGCTCTTATTGTTTTGTTTTTTATATCTTTTATTCCATTAAATGGATCTATAATTTTTCCTGTTAATACTTCCTTCGCTATTGCATTTATTGTTATGTCTCTTCTTGCTAGGTCTTCTTCTATTGTAATTTCTTTTGATGTTTTAGTTTCAAATTCTTTATGTCCTACACCCGTTTTTCTATCTATTCTTGCAAGTGCAAATTCTGCTCCTTCTATATCGAATACTTCAAAAGATTTTCCTCTAGGTATTGCATCCTGAAACAAAGTTTTAAATTGTTCTTTTTCTATTCCTGTTACTGAGTAATCTTTATCATATATTTCTTTTCCCATTATTTCATCTCTTATTGCTCCACCTACAAGGTATAGTTTTCCTCCTGCTTTATGGATTCTTTCTGCAATTGAATTTATATCCAAGGATACCATCTCCTTTTTTCATTTAAAATAAAAGAAGTAGAGTATTCTACTTCTTAATATTTTATATCATATATTTTGTTATATAACAACAATATTTATTCTAGTATGTATCTTTACATTAGTAGCATACCACAATTTAGAAAATTTCTTTTACATTTTTCATAAATATTATATCCTCTATTATATCTATTACTGAATAAATTATTATCATAATTCCTATAGTAACTATTATTGTTCCTGAATTTAATGTTATATATAATCCACACACAAACATTATTACCGCTAATATTAAAGTATATATCCATACTTTTACATCTATTGCTTTTAATTTTACGGCTAAACTCATTCTTATAAATGAACTATATATAATCCATATTCCTATTATTATTCTAAATATTGATCCAATTGCATTTGAATATATCATTGTTATACTTCCTATTATTATTGCCATTAGTCCATATATAAAGTCATAATTATAAAAACTGTACTTCCCTTTTGCTGATATGTAATTTATCATTTTATATATTCCATTTTTTATCTCCTATATTCTAATTTTCTTTTTTATCTTGTAAAATTGCTTCTTCTTTTACTTGTTCATTTTGTTTTATACTGTCCATTATCATTATGAATTTTACACTTCCTTCATTTTTACCATCTATCATTGTAAAATTGTTGTATTCATTTGATAATTCTTCTAGTTTTTCTAATCTTTTTGTTACTTTTTTCACGTCTCCATTTATATAATTACAGATTTTTTGTACGCCTTCAGAGTTAAATTTTTGTATTCCTTCTGCTAAGCTAGTTGCTCCATTTTTTATTGTAGAAGTTCCTTGTGTTAGTTGATCATTTGCCTTTGTTAATTCTTTTGCTCCAGTATCTAATTGGCTTAGTCCTTGTTTCATTTGATTTGATCCTGTACTTAAATCTTTTGTTCCTGCTGTTAATTGTACAGTTCCTGCATATAATTTTTCAGCTCCTGTAGCTAATTCTTTTGTTTTAGCATCTAATGTTTTAGCTCCATTTGATAGTTCAGTTGCTCCATTATATAACTTGTTTGTTCCTGTTTGTAGTTGTTTCATTGCTTCACTTACTGATTTTAACCCATCTTGTAATTGTTTTATTGTACTTGCATCTGTTTTCTTTAGTGTCGCTAGTGTTTCTTTATTTGCTTTTTGGTTTGCTTCAAGTAATTTAATTATATTTTGATTTGTTTGCATTTGTGCTTTTATTGTGGTTAATTGTGTCTCATCTTTTACTATCTCTGATTGTTCTTTTAATTTACTAATGCTTGCATTTAAAGTTTTTATTGTACTTTCATTTGTAGCTATTAATTGTTCTAATTCTTTAATTTTTGCTGTATTATCTTGAGTTTCTATTTGATTTATAGCTACTAATATTTTATCTAATCCGTCTTTTATACTCTTTTCTCCTTGTTCAAGTTCTTTTGTTCCTGCTTTTAATTCTTGTAGTTTTTCGCTTACTGTTGCTATATTTGTAGATACTAGTTTTGTTCCATCTGCTATGCCTTTTGCACCTGTTTGTAATGTTTTAGAACTTTCGTTTAATTTACCTATTCCTGAATTTATTTGCTCATAATTTTTATTAGCACTGCTTACTCCGCTTGATACTTGTTTCATTGCACTATTAAATTCTTGTGATTTTTCACTATAGGTAGTTACTCCATCTTTTAAAGTATTTGCTCCATCTTCTATTTGTTTACTTGATGTTTCTAAAGTATTTACTTTACTATATAACTTGTTTATTTCATCAAGTAATTCGTTGTCATTTTCTATTACTTTTGGTGTTACATATGTTATTATATTTCCTAATTCAAAATCAGTACTTTCCATTGATATTTCTACTTTACTTGGAATTTCTAATTTGTCTTCGCTAATACCTAAGCTTTCTCCTAATCCTGGCATACTTATTCCTACTAATATTGTTTTTGTTCCGTCATCTATTTTTTTACCATTTGTTATTTCAATATTTTTGTTGTTTTCATTTTCTACAACTGCTCCACAAACTACTACAAATGGTGTATATAAATTTTCAATTTTCCCATATATTTTTTCTTCGTGTTTATCTTTATTTACATATTCTATTGTTATTTTTATTTTTCCACTTTTCCCTGCTATGTCTTTTGCTTCTATTTCTTCTCCATTTAGTTCATATTTTACTTTGCATTCTATTGGTAATTCTTTATTTGTGTTTCCTTGATAATATATATCACTACCACTCGCATCCCATACTAATTGGTTTTCATTTTGTGTAAATTTTTCATTTCCAACTATATTTTCAATATTAAGTAAGTCTGATATATCATTTATTGTTTGTAAAGCTTCTTCATTTTTTATATGGCTATTTACAATTGTATTATATATTTCTCCATTTTGATTCATTTTTGAATATACTGTTTCTTCTTTTGTGTATGCAAATACTGGTACAGTGTATGTAAGCATTGTTCCTAGAAGTGCAACTGATGTTATTCTTGAAATTATTTTATTCATTTTTATCCCTTCCTTTATATTTATTTTAATTTTCTCATTCCTATTGTGGTTTTACAAGTCACTTTATCAAATACCATTAATAGTGATGGTAGTACTGTTATAACACATACCATACTAACAATTGCTCCTCTTGACATTAATGTGCATAATGAACCTATCATTTCTATTTTTGAATATGCTCCTACTCCAAATGTTGCTCCAAAGAAACATAGTCCGCTTATTGCTATTGAACCTATTGAAGTTTCTAAGCTTTCACTTATTGCTTCTTTTTTCTCTTTTCCTTCTTTTCTTCCACTTATGTATTTTGTTGTTATTAGTATTGCATAATCTATTGTTGCTCCTAACTGTATTGTTCCTATTACTATTGATGCTATAAATGGTAAGGTTACGTTTGTATAATATGGTATTCCCATATTTATGAATATAGCAAATTCTATTACTATAATTAGTATTACTGGTAATGATATTGATTTTAATACGATTATCATTAATACAAATATTATTGCAAGTGATACTGTATTTACACTGTTAAAATCATGATTTGATATTTCTACTAGGTCTTTCATTAGTGGCCCTTCACCAGCAAGGATTGCGTGTTCGTCATATTTTTTTATTATTTCATTTACTTTTGTGACTTGTTCGTTTAGTTCATCTGTTGCCATTTCATATTTTGAATTTATTATAACCATTTGATATTTATCGTTTTGGAATATTTCTACTACATCTTCTGGAAGAATTTCTTTTGGTATTCCTGATTTAGCAATTTTTGAATACCCAATCGTCCATTCTATACCATCTAGTTTTTCTATTTCTTCTAACATTTCATTTATTTTATAATCTGGTACATCTTTATCTATTAGTAATAGTTCCATTGATACCATATTAAATTTTTCTTTTAATTCGTCATTTGCTGATACACTTTGTAATTCTTTTGGTAAAGATTTATCTAAATTATAATATATATCTGTGTTTGTATATCCATAAAATGCTATTGGTAAAATTATTAAAAATGCTATTATTATTGCTTTATAATGTTTCATTACAAAGTTCTTTACTGTTACAAATTTAGGTAATATTTCTTTGTGTTTTGTTTTTTCTATTAATGTATTTAGTTCAAGTATCATACTTGGTAGTATTGTTACTACACATATTACTCCTAATAATACACCTTTTGCCATTACAAGCCCTATGTCTTTTCCAAGTGTTAAATCCATACTGCATAGTGCTAAAAATCCTGCTATTGTTGTTAATGAACTTCCTACTACTGATAAAAGTGTTTTATTAATTGCGTTTGCCATTGCTTCATTTATATCTTTTATAGTTTCTTTTTCTTGCATATAACTATGGTAAAGGAAAATTGCAAAGTCCATTGTTACTCCTAGTTGTAAAACTGCACTTATTGCTTTTGTTATATATGATGTTTGACCGAGTATTACATTACTTCCCATATTATATAAAATTGCTATTCCTATGTTTAGTAATAATAATATTGGTGCTATATACGAATCTAATGCTATTTCTAGTACTATTAAACATAGTATGACTGCTATAATAACATATATTGCAATTTCCGAATTTGATAAATCTCTTGTGTCTAATACTGTTGCCGTCATTCCGCTTATTTTACAATGTTCATCTGTTATTTCTCTTAATTTCTCTACTGCTTGCATTGTAGTGTCTTGTGATATTTGATCTTTGAATGTAACTAACATTATAGTTTCATTATCTTTATATATTTTATCTTTTACTTCATCTGGTAACATTTCTTTAGGTATACTTGTTCCTAAAACATCTGCTATACTTACTGCTTTTTCTACATTGTCTAGCTCTCTTATTTTTTCTTCTAGTTTTACTATGTCTTTTGTTTTCATATCATCTATTATTACTACTGAAAATGCTCCCATATTAAAATCTTCTGAAAGTATTTTTTCTCCTTTAATTGTTTCTACATCTTCTGGAAGATACACTAATATGTCGTAATTGATTTTGGTTACTTTTATTCCTATGATAGATGGAATTAATAATAATAAAGCTATGACTAGTATTATTTTTCTGTATTTGCAAATAGCTTTTCCGAATTTTTGCATAATACCTCTCCTTTCTTTGCTGACCATTAGTCATTATATGGTATTATACTCCGATTGTGACCGATGGTCAATATGTTTTTTTAATATTTTTTTAATTTTTGTTATTGACCGCTCGTCTAATTTATGTAATAATGTACATTAAGGTGATATATGGTGAAAAATGAAGATTTAGACGAAAATAAGGAATCAAGACTTCTTAATACTGCTTTTAAACTATTTACTGAAAAGGGTATTAAGGATACTTCTATTCAAGAAATTGTAGATAATGCAAATGTTGCCAAGGGTACTTTCTATTTGTATTTTAAAGATAAATATGAAATTAGAGATATTTTAATTGCTAAGAAATCTCATAGATTGTTTAATGACGCTTTATATGAACTTAGAAAAAATTATATTGCTAATTTATCTGATCAAGTTATTTTTATTATAAATTATGTTATTGATGAATTAGCTAAGGCTCCTTTGCTTTTGAAGTTTATTTCGAAAAATTTATCTTGGGGGATTTATAGTAAAACTGTTATTAAGATATATGAAGATAATGGTGATAAAGAAGATAGTGTTTATAAATTGTTCTTAAAGGGTATAGAAGATAATAGAATTAAATTAGATAACCCAGAGGTTACATTGTTTATGATTATTGAACTTGTGAGTTCAACTTGTTTTAATTCTATTTTATATAATGAGCCATTACCTATTAATGAGTACAAACCTTATTTGTATGATACTATTAGAAATATGATAGAACAAAAGCGATAGAAAATTCGAAAAACTTTTCTATAAGAGCCAAAGAAGTAATATTCTTTGGCTCTTTTGTTTTACTTTTTTGTTAATTCATAACTTTGATCTATTAGTTCATATAGTAATGTTTCATTTACATCTTTACTGATAATTACTGTATTCCAATGTTCTTTGTTCATGTGGTATGCAGGAATTACATAATCATATGTATTTCTTAATAGGTCGGAATAATCAGGATTTGTTTTTACATTTATGTACTCCTCATTTTTTACATTCATTATTAATGCAAACCATTTTTTATTGTTCTTATGTCTAAAGATTGCTGCATCTGGTGTGTCATCCCATAAGTATTCTGGATTTGCATTATATTTTTCTTTTATGTAGTTAATTATTTTTTCTCGTTTTATCATCTTTTTCTCCTAGTATTTTTTATATTTTAAATTATAGTACTTTCCAAGTTTCTTCTTTAAAGCCTATAAAAATTCCTTTTTCTGATATTAATAATGGTCTTTTTATTAACATTCCATCACTTGCTAGTAGCTTTATTTTTTCTTCATCTGTAATGGTTAATAGTTTCTCTTTTAGGTTTAATTCTTTATATTTTAGTCCACTTGTATTAAACCATTTTTTTATTTCTTGTCCACTTGTTTTTATCCATTCAGTTAGTTCTATGACTGTTGGTGTTTCAGTAACTATGTCTCTTTCTATAAAGTCTATTTTGTTTTCTTCTAACCATTTTTTTGCTTTTTTACATGTTGAGCATTTTGGATATTCTATAAATATATTTTTCATTTGGTTGCCTCCTTCTAACTATAGTTTCATTGATTAGTCTGTTTTATTATTATATCATTAATTTAAAATAAATATATTTTATGTCACTAATAATTGTGGATCGTATCTACTATCAGTTAATAATTTTGTATGTTCTAAATAATTATTCTCATATTCATCATAATATATCATTTTATTATTTTCTTTCTTATAATAATTAAATATTGCATATTTAGCTTTTGTCATTAATATGTTAAGCATTAATTTAATGTCAAAATAAAAAGTCTTGACAATAACTCCTCCGTCTTCTACTATTTTACATATAGCAATATCACAGAATTCGTCTTTAAGATTTTGACAATGAAGTAAATATGCCATTTTATTAGATAATTTCACACACTTATTATATAGTATTTTATAATTTTTATTTGTAAATTTTTCTGATAATTTCAGCTTACCACCTATCCAAAATCCTTTTTCACTCTTTTCTATTATTATTTTATTGAATTTATAGTGTTTGACATTATTACTGTAATATTTTGCAAATTGGTTAATCGTTATTTTTCTTTTTTTACAATATTCATTAAGCTCCTCTATTTTATAATACCTGTTTCCATATTTTTTTATATATTTAAAATCTATTTTCATTAGTTTAACTATACGTTTTGCTTTTATGTCTATACTATTGATTTCATATTTATCATTTTTCATCATCTTATTGTACTTATACCTAGTAATACCTAGCAATTTCATTAATGTATAATTTTTAATTCCTAATTTATTCTGTATCGTTTTAAATCGAATTTTGTTTATTTTTTCTCCATCTTTTAATATTTTTATTTGACTATGACTATTAAATTTTAATTTTGTATACATTTGTTTTCCATTTTTTAACTTATAATATGTATTAGGATTAATTTCTAATATGTAAATTAAATCTTTAATCTCCATTTCTTCTATTTGTTTTATAGTATTTAATAACAAAATATCTAGTTTCATTCCTAATTTAAGTTTATATTTTTTCATTATTATTTCTAATATTTCACTATTTTTGTACATAATAGTATTACATTTCGCAATTAATTTGTCAAATTTTATCATTTTATCATATATGTTGTCAAATATTTTACCCCTTCGGGTTATGAGCGACATTTGACGGCTTTTTGCGAGTTTGTGAAAATTAGAGTTTTTGTTGGTATTTAGGTATTTACAAGAGTTTTGCTTTACGGAACATTTGTGCATTTTTAGGGCATTTTTGGAGTGGATATTACCCAATTTTTACCCACTGGGTATGGTACATTTGTTCCTAGATATTTGGCTCTTGTGGGTGCATTTTTGAAAATGAAAAATTTTAATTTTTGGAGGTAGTTTTTTATTATGAGTAATTTAAGAGAAGTTAATAATGATATTTTAAAGGATTGGTTAGATTTTAGAGAAGATGCTATTTCTTCTCTTGCTAGTGCAGAGGATAAAAAGCATTTTATTTGTTTTGAGGAGATTAGTGAAAAGATTCTAAGGAATGTTCCTGAGCAGAATAAGAAGTATGTTGAGAGGCAATTAAAACAGCTCGATGATAATTTCTTTGATTATATCTGCTATTGGAATGAGAAGTATTATAGGAATGGATTTTGTGATGGGATGAAGTTGATTATGGGATGTTCTGACAATATTGTTTCATTTTAAAGTGCAAATTTTGCACTTTAAAATATAAAATTGCACTTTAAAATTATTTTATAATTAATTTGTATGAATGTTATATATTTTTGTACTAATTAATTACGATAGTGAAAAAATTATAAGAGTGTGAAACAACCTTTAAGTTAAAAAGTCAAATTTCACACTCTTTCTTATATGCCTGATGTACTACTAGAATTATGTACCATTGCTTTATAATGTTCTTTATCAAGTTGCTCGATTTTATTTAAAATTATTCCAATAATTCCTTGTGATTCTGCTAATAAGGTGTCTATATCTGATATTTCTGTACTTTCAATAACATTTAAATGAGAATATGCATTTATAAATTTATATACTTTATTTTTATTTTGAATTTCATCTTTATTTGCAAAAGCTTTTTCCAATAATGAAAAAATGTCTCCTCTTTGTTTTGGAAATTTAAAACTTAAAAACGCTTCTAATAACTTTCTACATGCATTACCACAATTAAATATATCTGTTTCAGTTAATTCTTTGTCTTTCATTTTATATACTGTATCAAACACGTAATCATACTCTGATGTTTGATTTAGTGATTTACCTGCATTTTTTATATTTCCAATTCTTATGCCTTCTTCTATATTGGGTTCAACTTTGTATATAGAGTAATATTTTTCTGTTTTTTCTTCAATTTTACTTTTTTTCGTTTGCATCCAATCTCTTATTAATTTAAAGAAATTAAAATTATGCGTTAATATAAAAATTTGCTTACAATTATCAAACTCACACTTTATACATGAATAAGCACTAAATAATTTATTATTATCAAAACTTGAGATAGGATCATCTATCACTATTATACTATCCTCAATTTTATTACCATTTTCCTTTAATTTTGTTAGAAAATAAACGAAAGCAATTGCTGTCTTCTCACCCTCACTCAATTTATGTGCTTTATTATTCGTACTTTTTCTTATTATTTCGTATCCCTTTAATTCTTTATTGAATTCCAATCTAAGTTCATCATATCCAAGAAAAACATTTAATTTTTCATTAAATTTTTCAGCTCCCAAAGATTCATTTGATAATGTACTCTCCAATTCATTTAATCTTTTCTCTTTATTTTCTAGTTCTTGCTTTATTTTATCAACTTTTTCACTACTTGTTTTATATTGTTCTTTTTTATTTATTATATCTTCGTTTTCAAATTCATTTTTAAAATAATAATTGGCTAATTTTTCCTTTATTGCTTTTACTTGTTTCTCAAAATTGTCAGTTTTTTCATTTGTTTCTTTTACGTATTGCTCTTGTGTATTTATATACCTATTATAATTATCTAAAATTTTTTTAATACTTTCTATTTCATCTATTTCTATTTTTTTGAATGGATTATTTTTCTTCTCCTCAATGCTTTGGATTAAACGCTTGATGGCACTATCTAATTTTAATATTTCCTCTATAATACTATTATTAAGATTATCTATATTATTCATATTTTCTTTATAAAATAATGTCTTATCAATAATTACATCCTGCTGATTAACATTATACATTTCTAAACTTTTTAATAGTTCTGCTAACTCTTTTTTTATCTTTGATACTTCATCATTAAAATGACTTTCCAATTCATGTATTCTTGTTTTACTTATAGTATTTCCACAAAATTCGCAAATTTCGTTATCATATTTTCTATTAAGTTCTAGTCCCTGACTAACCCAATTGGATATATCATCATTTTCTTTTAATCTCTCTATCACTTTTGCTGTAACTATTTCAGATAAAGTTTCTTTTATCTTATTATACAAAACTATAAAATTATCTATATTTATTTCTTTTTTTACATACTTTATCAATTCTTTTTTTTCATTTTTTGCAGAAATAATTAATCCTTCTATATCTGTTTCTGTTTGATTATCGTTCATAATTACTTCCAATTTTGAGTTGTTTTCCAATATATTTTGTATCTTAATTTTATTTAAAGTTGAATATTCCCTATCAGATGGATCCATTGTTTGAAAAAAAGTTTTTATGTTTTTAGCAATTCTTGAGTATGAATCTTCTATATTTTTATATTCTTTAGCCAATTTTTCTTTTTCTTGTAAAAATATATCTTTTAACCCTTTTGTATTGGTTTCTACATTTCCATTTATTTCTTCTTTAATTATCTTGTATTGATTTGTCTCATTAATTTTATCCTCTGATAGCAATAGAATCTTATTTATACTTTCATCCCAATTTATATTTTCATTTATAAATTCTTCATTAAAAACAAAAATTTTTTCAGAAATGTTTGTATAATTTTTTTCATTATAATTTTGAGATTCAGTTTCTATATTAAATTTAATATTAATATAATCATTAGGTATTTCACCCTTTTCTATTATCCTAAACAATCTTGAAATAGTTGTTTTTCCACTTCCATTCCAACCATAAAGCAAATTGAATTTACTAAATAGCTGTAATTTATTTTCCATTTTATAGTTTTTATATATTCCTAAATTTTGAATTGATTTAATGCTTTTTATCATATTCTCATCTCCTCGTATAATATACTTTACCATAATAAAATTAAAAAGTTTGTCGAAACTTGTCTTTTATTATCAAAAAAAGCAAAATAATTATGCAATTTCGTTCTATTACATATTATTTTGCTCTTCTTTTGTTATTTAGTTTAGCAGTTATCATTTTTAACCTCTGTTCCGTCATCCATAATTTTAACTATTTTGCTAAAATCTTTTGCACCTATATGTGCATAATAACTTCCACCATCAATATAACATGACTCACATTTGCAAAAAACTAAATCATGCACACTTTTTGATTCAATTATATCTCCACATTGTAAGCATTTTATTTTCATATCAACAACTCCTAAAATTATATAAAACTATCTGGAACTAAACCTAAATTATTAATAATTTCATTTGATCTTTCTAAACAGTCATGCATTTCAAGAACTTCTCTATAATCCCATGTTTTCAATTTTGTTTCTATATCTCTAATACCTTTTGATTCCTTTTTTATTTTTTCTATTTGCTTTTCATCAGATACTGCTACTATAGCTTGTACGGCAAAATTATTTGTTGCTTTTTGTAAATTTAATATTAAACTATCTATACTCCCATGTGTTTGTACTTCAAATGCATATATAACTTTCCCCATGTTTCCTATTTGTGCTTGCCATATTGCATCTACTACAGCTCCATCGGCTATTTTAACTTCCGATTTACTTTCAAATCCTAGCCATTGCCCTATTTCCACTATTTGATTAATTATATCATTATGAATAAATTGTTTTTCATCTTTTTCTATCTGTATATAATCAATAATTTCAATTGTTTTTTCATTTTTTAATAAAGGATAAATAATATCCCAAAACATATAATCAACAACTAATAAGTCTACATTTCCAACGTTCTCTTTTTGTAATTCATTTTTTATATTTTTCGCTATTGAACATAATCTTTTATAATTCTCACCAGTATATTGATAATTATAAGCTGGAACACTTTCAACATCTAAATATCTAAAACAGGCACAAGTAATTTTGTTGCAAATAACATATTCATTTGGATTAATATAACTCAATAGTTCACTCATACTAGATGGTCCTATATGTTTTATACTTGTATAAAAATTATTCCATCTTTCTACTATATCTCTAGTTCCATATAATAAATCTATAAGCATATTTTTTACATTGTTAAATCCATTAGATTCAATAATCTTATCAGCAATATATTTTTTATTTCCCCAAACTATCATTGACCAAAGCTTTCCAATATACTCAACAAACTCATCTTCTGTCATTGTCTTAAGTCTTTCTTCTGTCCAAGATTGATAGTATTGTTTTCTATCATTTCTTTCATTAATTGCTTCTATGTCTCCAATTTTTGATACATGTTTTTTATATTCTTTTATTGAATTGATCAATTTTTTACTATTCATAAAAATTTCTCCTCTTATTCTCTTTTTTCTATTTTATATACTATAATTAGTAATTAATACTTCCTTAGTTATATTCATTTTACTTTTTGAATGATAATTTGAATTATTATAATTATAATCTAAATAATTAATATTATATTTATTTTCTATGGCCCAATCTATTAAAATGTTATTTTTTTCGCCTCTATGCTGAGTTACATTTGAAAGAGCAAATTTTATATTCTTTTCATTTAATTTATCTATGTATTTTAATAACTCCTTTTCATCTTTTTCTGTCCAATTATTATTTTCATTATAACTTGCATCTCCTAAAAAATAAGGTGGATCAAAATAACAGAAATCTTCTGGTGTCAAGCTATCTATTTTAAACTTTTTAAAATCCTCATTAATAAAGTCTACATTCTTATTTTTTAACTTTTCACAAAAAACTAATAAGTTCTTTCTAATTGAGCCATTAAAGTCTCTCTTTCCTACTGGCATATTAAATTCTCCAGCACTATTAAATCTAATTTGATGATTAAATCCATATATAATTAATGTTAGAAATTTAAATGTTTTCTCATCAGAGTCTTCTTTCATTTTATTGTAATCTTCTCTTAATTTTAAATACTTATCTTTGTTATAACTTCCTAATCCTGCTGAACTGTTGCATTTATAATACTTATATCCATTTATATACGTATTACTAAGATTATATTGTAAAATGATATCATCCAATTTATTAATAATTTGAGTATATGAATATGTTTTAAATAAATTTAAAACATTTATTAAATATTTCTCCTTATCTACAGCTATTACTTTATTAGCATTTATATTAACTCCTACATTTCCTCCACCACAAAAGTAATCAACAAAAGTATTTACTTCGGTTGGAAATCTTTTAGTCAATTGTTCTAATAGTTTATACTTGCCACCAACATAATTTAATGGAGATTTTGCAAATTCCTGATTAATGTTTAATTCATAAGAAAGTTCTTCATTTTCTTGTTCACAAACCTCACATAAAAATAATCTTTCTTTATGGTTTTCTATATTTGTTTTTCCAGTTGTAAAAAAGTTAAAATCTTTCTCAAATACTTTCACTTTTCCTTTTTGATCTAGTATTTCTAATATTTCTGTATCAGATATCTTAGCTTGAGATCTCGAATTTCCTTTTTGCCCCATATTGTTATATGAAACAATAATATATTTACAATTGCAGTGTTCAATTAAATCTTTAAAAGCATTAGAAGCTTTATTAGTGCAATAATTACTTTTTATATTGCTTCTATCCATTTTCTTTGCTACACCATACACTTTAGGTTTTTTCCATTCTGCAACATTTTCTAAAAGATGGTATGCATCTCCATATTGTCTTGAATTGTATGGTGGGTCAATATATGCTATATCAGCTTTTACTTTCTTTACCAACTCGTTTGAATCCATATTGTATATTTCATTTTTTATTTTTGAATTTTTATCAATGTCTAAAGCAAACATTTCAAAATTGTCCTGTAAATTTTGTTTTTTTCTATATGCATCATAATGTCCAACTGTATTCGCAATTTTATCCATAGAATATAATAAACTAGTAATCAATATATACTTTTCTCTTTCATTAATTTTATTGTCTACATATTTTTTTTCTATATCTTCTCTTATATAGCCAATTCTTTTACAATCATTCTCGCTAAAATATGTGTTTTTATATGTTTTTGAAAAATAATTGTCTTCAACATTACAAATACTATTATATTCTTTAATAATTTTTTCAACTTTTTTTTCACTAAACTTTTCATTTCCAAAAAAAGCTCTATATACGCAATAATTTGATTTTAACATATCATTTATATATATTTTTTTACCTTTTTCATAAAAATAATTTGATACAACTCCAGTACCACCAAAAACATCAAAAATGGATTCGAATTCTCCACAATTTTTTTCTATTGTTTCGTTTATAAAATCTAACAATTTATATTTGCTTCCTAAATATCTACGATTATTAATATTTAATTTTTTCATTCGCATTTCCTTTCTATGCATCTAACGCATCTTGAGAAATTATATAAAAAAAGAAAGAATTAGTCAATCCTTTCTCCATATATTTTTACATATTTTCTATTTTTTCTTTTACGAGCATATCGTACCACTTCAAATCATTGATTTTCTCATCTTTATAAGCATTTTCAAACAACATATATAATTCACCATATTTTAAGTCTTTTTGTAATATTATAACTATGTCATTTATTGACAGTGGAATAATTTTTAAACCTTTTTTGTCTTGATCATTTTTACCTTTATACCAATAATTTTTCCTACTTCTAAAGTCACTTAAAACTTCTTGATTTAAGATGTTAGCAACAAAGATTGCATATGAATTTTCATTATCATATTCTTGCATATTCCTGATTAAATGTCTTGATACTGGCTCCATTTCAGCTTTTCTTTGTGAAGTAGAATCTGTTAAAGTTGCTTCTATTAAAAGATCATGCTCATCATATACTTCATTCTCTCGATAATTATATACAATATCAGCAGTTCCACCACCAGCATGATTTTTAGGTAATAGATTCGCATCTAAACTTAATTTCATAAATTCTAAAATATTTCCTATTTTATTTGATATCCTATACCAAGCTATAGCTAGTACATACTCTAAAATTGTTGGAATAGTTGCTTCGCAATCTAAATATTCTTCTACTTCCTTTCTATTATCTTTTTCTATGTTTCTAAATAATGTAATAAGATTTTCTTTTTTGAATTTATTTTCTATTAATTCTTCAAATCTCTTTAATCTTTCATCTTGAATAAATTCTTTAACATTATCTATTGATATTTTACTTTCTGGATAATCAACTCTAATTTGAGTTATAACATCATTTATGTTTATGTTCAAGCAATCATATATATTTTCAAATTTAACATCATTTTCTATATATTCTTTGTAATCCTTGTTATTTAAAAATTTTGTGTTCAATAGTTCTTCAGCTATATTTAAGAAATAATATTTAGGTAATATATCTAATTCCACTTTGCTATCTTTGAATAAAATTATATCTGTTAATGAAAAATATCTCCTATTTAAATCAGCATAATCTTCTAAAGTTGCCTTCCATTTTGCTGTCTGCATAATCCTAAAAAATTCTGTGTTAAACTCTATTCTATCTTTTGCATTAAAAATCTTTGTACTTTTCAAATAATCTTTCCATTCATCAGTAAATATATCTTTAGAACTATATCCAAAGTAGTCCTTCCAATATCTCGCAACTTTTGAATTTTTATTAGATTGTACTTTGATAAATTCCAATATTTTATTTAGTTCTTCTTCATTTAATTCTCCTTGTACTACTTCTAATAAATCTTTATAAAATTGAAATAAATCTTTTGAGTACTCTTTACTTTTTCTGTTCATATCAACTTTTGCAAATTTATCTAATGTATCTATATTATTATGATTCATAAACTCTAAAGCTTCTTGATAATTTTTCATTGAATTCATTCTATTTTTTATAATATCTTCAATTGTTATTTCATTCTCTCTTAACATTTTTATTGTATTTATCATATCTTTAGCTTCACAATTCTTTAAGCATAGTGGTAGTAAATATGTAAACTCTTCTCTAGTTAAATACTGAAGATTAGATAACAAGTATATTAATACTATAAAAGGTTTAACTTCCATATCTGTACCAGTTTTTTGCATTTTTAATAACTGTTTTAAATATATATAACTATCTTTATGGATATTGAATATATTATTATCATTAAAATCTCCATTTTTTATTATTTCAATAATTTTATATCCAATCTCAGTTATTCTTCTTTCTTTGTCTATTACTCCTATTTCAACTAATCCTGATGTTTTTTGTCTAGCATCTTTATCTTTTCTCTGTGCATCACCTATTACAAATCCCTCTTTATGCATTATATTATAATATTTTTCTTGCGTAAAATAATCCCATGTTTTATTTTCTTTATTACTCCAAAGTTCATTTAACATTTGTAATTGTCTTTCTATTTTATAATTTAAGTTTTGTACTCTAAAACTTGTAGTGCCTAAATTCCAACAATATGATTGAAAAGCCATAATAATATCCCCCATTCATATGATGATTTTATCATAATGTTTTAAAAATTCCAATAGTTCGACAATATTTTATCTGTTCTATCAATTCATCCCAAAGAAATTATCATAAGGATACCCTGCCTCAATATACTTCTCAGTTAACTCCATCTTATACTTTTCTAGTAATTCTAAATACTTATGTTTAAATATATTTTTGCAAATCCATTCCACTCCTTCTTTAGAAATTACAACTTTATTATTAACTAAAGATTTATATTCTTCAAAACCACTATCATACATTTTCTTTATTGCTTTTCTAACTGTAATACCTTGTCTATTAAAATACTCACATAGTTGTTTAATCTCCATATCTTCGTTCCACCAATTTTCATTATGTTCTATTTTTAGTAACTCTTCATATTGTTTTATTCTAAGTTTAAAAAAATCAATATCAGCATCTAATAAAGATTTTTCTTTTTGAAAATATACTTGAGTAAGCCAATAATATCCTTCAATTAAAATAAAATATTTTCTACTTCTAATTTTTTCACTTCTCCATCTACAAGTTGGATGTTTTTTTATCATTATATCTACAGCTCTTCTTAAATCTAATTCTGATATTTCTTTACCATTTTTAGTTGTTATCCCTAGTGCATGTAATCTCATCAAAATTTTATTGTATGATAAAAAGATACTATCAAAAAATTGCTCTGAATCTACTTTCATTTTTCATCACTTCCTTACTATGCAAATATCTTAATGCTAGTTTACGAAGCTATTTAAGATTTAGCAAAATTAATTTTGCTCGAATTTAGGTAGTATTTTTTAGTACCTAATATTCGCCAGCCTGGTGTCTTGACACCATTTTTGCTGTTTAGGGCAAATTGCCCTAATACCCTTTTTGCTCTCCGAGGGATTTTTTTTAGTAAAAATTTTTTTAATTTTTATTAAAATATTTTCAAAAAAGTTCAAATTTCTAAATTAAAAATTTGAACTTTTTTGCTTTACTTTTATAGCAAAATATACTATAATAAATTTAGATTTTAGATTAAGTTAGCATTTAGTTTTGTCGCTTGTGCTAGCTTTTTCTTTTTGATTTTC
>CAOJFV010000006.1 GCA_948434985.1 uncultured Clostridium sp. | reverse complement strand
CTCTTTCACGTAATAATTCAATTGCTTTTTCCATATCTCCATCTGTTTCTGTTAAAACTTTTTTGCATTCCATCATTCCTGCTCCTGTTTTTTCTCTTAATTCTTTTACTAATGTTGCTGTAACCATAATTATTTTCCTCCTTTTTATTTAAAAAACGGACACGGCCTCACCGTGCCCATACAAATACTCTTATTTAAAAGATAATTTACTATTCTTCAGTTGTTTCTTCTGCTTCTGCAACAACTTCTTCTATACTTGTTGGTTCTTCATTTACTACTTCTTGTTCTTGGCTTGGTTCAAAGCTTTCTCCTTGTTTACCTTCAATAACTGCATTTGCTATAACTTCTGTAATTAGTTTTACAGCACGAATTGCATCATCATTTCCTGGTATAACATAATCAACATCTCCTGGATTGCAGTTTGTATCTACAAGTCCAACAACTGGAATGTTTAATTTACGAGCTTCTAATATAGCTATTCTTTCTTTTTTAGGATCAACTACAAACATAACTCCAGGCATTTTTTTCATATCTTTAATTCCACCTAAGTTCTTTTCTAGTTTTTCCATTTCTTTCTTTAATATAATAACTTCTTTTTTAGGTAAAACATCAAATGTTCCATCTTCTTGCATTTTTTCTAATTCATTAAGTCTTTCAATTCTTTTTTGAATTGTTCCAAAGTTTGTTAGCATTCCTCCTAACCATCTTTGGTTAACAAAATACATTCCACAAGTTTCTGCAGCTTCTTTTACGCATTCTTGTGCTTGTTTTTTTGTTCCTACGAAAAGAATGTCTTTTCCTTCTTCAGCTTGTTCTTTAACAAAGCTATATGCCTCGTCAATTTTCTTTGATGTTTTTTGTAAATCGATAATGTGGATACCATTTCTAGCTTGGAATATGTATTCAGCCATTCTAGGATCCCATCTTCTTGTTTGGTGTCCAAAGTGTACACCTGCTTCAAGTAATTGTTTCATTGCAACTACTGCCATTTTAAATTCCTCCTTTAGTTTACTACCTCCATAAAGCTTTAAACACTTACGCACACTTACATTTCGCAAGCACAAACGAAAGCTAACTTTATGTGTGTATTTTTTAACTTTGTTATTATATCAAAAAAGTACTGCTATTGCAATACTTTTTTTAATATTTCTTTACGATTTCAAATTTTTTATTTGTATTTTCATATGTTTTTTATTTGTTTTGTAAAACTTCTTTAGCTATATCCCAAATATCATCTGTTTCTCTATCTTTTTCCCAGAATGCTCCTCCTGCTAGTTCATATTTATTTATTAGATTTAGTTTCTCTTCAATTGATTTTGCATCTTCTATCCACATTTCATATGTATAGTTTCCACTTGAATATTCTACATAGTATTGTTTCTTGTCTTCATCCCATGTTCTTTTAGCATCTTTTGGTAATGTTTGCTCTATTTTATTCATATTAACTACTGAACTAGTTACTTTTCCATTATTGTCTGTTCTCCATAATCTTGTATATAGTGGCATACCTAAAATAATTTTTTCTTTTGCTACTGCTTCTTGTCCTACAAATTTTTTAATATTTGCTTCTACCCAATCACATCCTGCAACAGTTCCTGCTTTAGTACTAGATACACCGTGTTGATCATAAGCCATAAACACTATATAATCTGCTTCATTTGCAAGTAAATCTCTATCATAACATAATGACCAATTTTCGCTACCATCTGGTGCTGTTACATCAACACTTGTTACTATTCCATATTCTCTTAAACGTGGTGCAAGTTCTATAATAAATCTTGAGAAAACGTCTTTGTCAGACATATTCATATATTCAAAATCAACATTAATTCCGTCTACATCATATTTTATAGCTAATCTAACAATTTCTTCGATCATTTTTTCTCTTTGAGAATAATCATTTAATATATTAGATGTAACTGTTTTCATTGATTCGTTAGAAAATAGTGCCCATACTTTATAGCCATTGGCTTTCGCCCATTTTACATATTCTGCTCCGCCTTTACTAGCTTTATCAATTATACTTAAATTCTCAGAATTTTTTAATGCAAAAAATGTTGGTGATACAACATTTACTCCTGTAATGGTAGTACCAACTCTGTTTGGTGCAGATACATATTCAGAATAATAGTCCCATACTAAATTAATTTTTCCTTTAATTTGTGGTTCTTTTTCAATTTTCTCTCTTACTTTTACTACATTTGTTAATTTATCTGTTTTAACATATCCAAGTTTTCCATTTGTAGTTCTAACTTTAGTCCATCCATCTTTTTCAGATACAACTATTACCTTTTCTCCTGCTCCAACCTTATCTACTGTTTTTGAAATAAATTTTGTATTATATTTTACACTGACCTTTTTTGTGGTATCAGCTTTTGTAAGTTCTCTATCTAATGAATCTACTGTTACAACAGCATTATTTATATTTACAACTTCTATATTGTATACTTTTTGAAGTTCGGAAATAGGTACATATATAATTCCATCTTTTCTAATAACAGTTCCTAATAGTTTTACTTCTGTTCCATTTAGTTTCATTGTTTTTTCATTTAAAGATATTACTGCCACCTTTGTATCAGATGTAGTTATAAGTTGATTATTATCTTTATCATAATAAATTTGCCCATCAAAATAATTTGCCATATCATCTTTTGATACATAAACTACTCCATCTTCATTTATAAATAGTTCATATTTCATTTTAGCTGTTACATTGTTATTGTTAATAATGAAGTTAATTTTTCCTTCATTTGGGTCTTTTTTAAAGTTCGGCGATACTATTAATATTACTGCTACCACTATTAATAACACTGCCACTACCAATAATTGTTTCCACACTTTTTTTATAAAATTCATTGTAATTCTCCTTAATTTTTTATAATACTTTTATAATATATCATAAAATATATTTTTCGGGAATATATTTAAAAAATTTTAAGAAATTTTTAAATATATTGTTTCAATATTTTTATTTTTCATTACAAAAGTGAAAAGCACATAATTCATAACGAATTTTGTGCCTTTCGCTCTTTCTTTGATATACCTAATTAAAATACATTTTTAACTTATTCCCATCTATTGTATCAATGATAATCTGTCTTCTGTAAATTTTATACCTTCTTCCAATAATTTTTGACAGCTTACCATTTTTATTATGCATATGGAAATATGTTCCTTTTTGTATTTCCTTGTTCCAGAACGCCAGCAAATACTTTTCCCCTATAACCTTTACTCGTTTATAAGGAAAGTCTCGCCAGCCCCAGCTACTCGACTCATTAATTATCTCATAGTTGCCTCCTGGTTCTTGTAAAATCCACAATTTTCCCCATTTCTTCCGTTTTTTTAGATAATATAGATTTCCTACATTATCATAAACGCCTAACGGTTTTTCTAAGAATTTCATTTTCTCTCCTCCTGCTATGCTATATTGTTAAAATTCCTACTTAGTATATCTTTTTCTACTAAACATTTTTTTGTGATAGCATTTATATTATAACTTATTTTACATAACTAGTCAATTTTACCTTGTATTTTATCTTAAAATCTTTCAAAAGTATTTCTTTTTTCCATATTTTGTAGTATAATTATACTGTAATCAATAAGGAGGAGATACTATGTGGCAAATTTGGTTAATTATATCAGGATTATTTTTTATTTTAGAAATGATTACAGTTCGGATTTTTAGTGTTCTGGTTTGGAATTGGTTCAATATTTGCTATGATAACTAGTTTCTTTACAGATAATATAATTATTCAAACTACTGTATTCTTGGTAACATCAACAGCCTTACTATTTTTAACTAAACCATTCGTAAAAAAATTTTCTCGGTAAAGATACTATAAAGACTAACGCATATTCTGTTATTGGTAAAACTGGAATTGTTACAAAAGAAATTAATCCTAACCTTGGTATTGGCCAAGTAAAAATTGCTGGTGAAGTTTGGAGTGCAAAAGCAGACGAAATTATACCAGTTGAAGAAGAAATTGAAGTATTAGAAATTAATGGTGTAAAAGCCGTAGTAAAACCGATTAAGGTTACTACTACTAAATAATGATATTAGTATTTTTATTAATATATATTTTATAAGGAGGAATAATTATGGCATTTTTAATTATATTACTTGTTATTATATTAGTAATAGCATTTAAATCAATTAAAATCGTTAAACAAGCTGAGGTATACATTATTGAAAGACTTGGTAAATATCATAAAATTGCGGATGCTGGTCTTACAATAATAGTTCCATTTATCGACCACGTAAGAAGTGTTGTAAGTCTTAAACAACAAACAATGGATATACCACCTCAAGGAGTTATTACAAAAGATAATGTTACAATTACAATTGATACAGTTGTATTCTATAAAATTACAGACCCTGCAAAAGCAGTATATGAAATTCAAAGTTTGAAAAAAGGTATTGAATACTTAGCAATCACAACAATACGTGATATTGTTGGTAAAATGGACTTAGATGCAACATTTAGTTCAAGAGATGCTATCAATGATCAATTAAGAGTTATCTTAGATGAAGCAACAGACCAATGGGGTTGTAAAGTTGATCGTGTAGAAATTAAAGATATTACACCACCTGCTGATATTCGTGATGCAATGGAAAAACAAATGAATGCTGAACGTAATAAAAGAGCTTTAATTCTTCAAGCAGAAGGTGAAAGACAATCAGCTATTACAATTGCAGAAGGTCAAAAAGAAGCTGCTATTTTACAGGCAGAAGCTGATAAAGAAGCAAAAATAAGACGTGCTACCGGTGAAGCTGAAGCTATAAAACAAGTTGCACAAGCTAAAGCAAAAGAAGTTGAAATGATTTATACAGCTATAAAGAAAGCTGATCCAGATGAAAGATTAATACAACTAAAATCTTTAGAAGCTCTTGAAAAAGTAGCAGATGGAGATGCAAATAAAGTATTTATTCCATTTGAAGCAACTTCTGCACTAAGTAGTTTAGGTGCTATAAAAGAAGTATTTAAAGATACTAAAAAAGAAAAATAATTTTACATACAAATAACGTATCCTATAATTAAAAGGATACGTTGTTTGTTCTTATATCTTCATTAATTTAAAATTTAAATAATCTCCGCTCACTAGGTCAAATTCTATTCCTTCTATATTCCCAATAATTGCATCTTTATGGGAATGTGCGTGCAAATGTCCATACATACATTTTGATACATTATATTTTTTCATTACTTCTACAAACTTTAATTCTAAATGATTTAATAAGCTAGAATTTGTTATTGGAGGATAATGCATAAATACTAATATTTCTTTATCCTTCCCATATTTTTCTATTCCTTCTTGTAATGATAGCTCCAATCTTCCTAATTCTCTATTTAGAATTTTTCCATCTCCTTCAAGACTATTTAATGTCCACCCTCTTGTTCCTGCAATAATTTTATTTTCAAAACAATAGCTATTATTATAGATGAAATCGATTGTGTTAAAGTTATTTTCTTCTAAATATTCATGCATTTTCTTTATTGTAGTCCACCAATAATCATGATTTCCTTTTAGTAATAGTTTTTTCCCTGGTAAGTCATTTAAATACTTAAAATCTAGATACGCATCGTTTAAGTTCATTGCCCAAGAAAAGTCACCTGGCAATATTACTAAATCATTGTTAGTTACCTTTTCTAGCCAATCTTTTTTTATTTTTTCTTCATGATTTTCCCAATTGTCTCCAAAAATGTTCATAGGTTTTGGATTTTTGAATGATAAATGTAAATCTGCTATTACAAAAATAGCCATAAATACACCTCCTATAATTATTAATGCATAAAGTAGCGTGAAAGACTTAATCTGTTTTAAATTTTTTAAAATAGTGACGAAGCTTGTGTGGGTGACCAATAGAGCCTGTTAAAATACACAAGTATTTTTATAGGCTCTTTGGGGAAAGCCGAAGTGTTTTAAAAAATTTAAAACAGATTAAGTCTTGGAAACAGACCTCTTACTCTAAATTTATTTATATTTTCAAATTTGGTACAGCATTTAATGTTAAATCTGATATATTTCCTTTAATATAGTTATAATATCCAGCTGATGCTATCATTGCTGCATTATCTGTACATAATCCCCTATCAGGATAATATACTTTTATATTTTTTGTTTTTTCTAAACTTTTAAATCTTTCTCTTATATAACTACTTGCAGAAACACCTCCTGCTAAAGCCACTTTATCTATATTCAACATTTCAATTGCCTTAACAGTATTTGTTATTAACATATCTGCAACTGTTTTTTGGAAACTTGCACATAAATCCTGTTTATTTATATCTGGTGTCTTATGATGTAAATTTAATACTTTAGTTTTTATTCCACTAAAACTAAAATCTAAATTATCAAAATATGTATGTGGTAATTCTATATTTGGTTCTCCCTCTTTTGCAAGTTTATCAATTTTAGGTCCTCCTGGATATTCTAATCCTATAACTCTTGCAACTTTATCAAAAGCTTCTCCTACTGCATCATCACGAGTTTTACCTAGTATTTCAAATTCTGTATAATCTTTTATATTCACAAGGTGTGTGTGTCCTCCTGAAATAATAACACATAAGAATGGTGGTTCTAATTCTTTATACGTTATATAGTTTGCTGCAATATGTCCTTGTATGTGATTTACACCTACTAAAGGTTTATTTAATGCATAACTTAATGCTTTAGCATATGCAACGCCTACAAGTAACGCCCCCACAAGTCCTGGTCCATATGTACATACAATTGCATCTATATCATTAAATGTTATTCCAGCTTTTTCTAACGCTTCTTTTGTAACTGTCTGAATTGCTTCAACGTGATTTCTTGATGCTATTTCTGGAACTACTCCTCCAAATCTTTTATGTATGTCGATTTGAGAATTTATAACGTTAGAAAGAACTTCTCTACCGTTTTTTACAACAGATACAGAAGTTTCATCACAACTTGATTCAATTCCTAGCATATAAATATCTTTTTTCATTTTATTACTCTTTCTAAATTTTATATTTTTATTTTCTATTATTCCTGACACAAGTCTTTTACTCATAAATCCTCTTACATATGAATTCCAAACATCATTCCTATTACATTAATTAATCCTGCCCCAATTAATTCTATAATTGGAGAAATTATTTTTCCTGCAAGTCCTGAAATCCATAGTACTAAAAATACTATATAAAATATTCTTTCATATTTATCTAACCATTGTTTTACATTGTAAGACATAAAATTTCTAAATATTTTGCTTCCATCTAATGGTGGAAGTGGTATTAAGTTAAATACTCCTAATCCTACATTTACTATTATTGTAGATTGTATTATTGTGATTATAATCATTCCTACTTGTGATAATATAAAATTAGTTGCAAATTTTATTAATACAAAATATAACACTGTAAATACTATTGCAAGTATAAAGTTCATTAAAGGCCCTGCAACTGATACAATTGCTTCTCCTGTCCCTTGAGAGTACTTTCTATCAAAATTTCTTGGGTTTATTTGTACTGGCTTTCCCCATCCTACATGTGCAAATATTAGTAGTACAAATCCTACTGGATCCATATGACTTAGTGGGTTTAAGTTTAATCTTCCTTGCATTTTTGCAGTATCATCACCTAATTTATATGCTGCATATGCATGTGCAAATTCATGGAATGTAATTGCTATAATAACTCCTGGTAATGTTAACAATAATCCCATTAAACTACCAGAACTCATTCCTACAAGCCCCATTATAACCATTACACCTAATACAATATATAAAATTCTATTATCAAATGAAAAATTGTACACTTATTTTCCTCCCTATCCTAATTTCATTATAGAATTATCTAATTTATTGTTTTTATCAAATAATAAATTTTCAAAAAACATTTTTAAATACTTGATCTCTTCTTCTATTCCTTCTGCTATATTACTATAATTTGCTCTTACTAGTGCATTTCTAAAATATAATGAATTATCTTTAAATAATTCATTATTCACATTGAAACCTTTACTATTCAAATATTTTTGAATAAATAAAGCAGTAGTTATAGTATTTCCTTCTCCAAATGGATGAACTTGCCAAATATGCGATGTAAAAGCACATAATCTTTCTATCTTTTCTTCATTACTTTTATCAACATATTTTTGTTTTGCTTCTTCATCAAAATCATATTTTAAAGTTTCTTCTATCATTGAATAATCTGCATATTGTACAGATTTTCCACCTAAAATTGGTTCTCTTTTAGTTATGTTATAATCTCTAAATTTTCCTATATACTTTTCTTCAATTCCTATATTAATATTTTCAAATAGCTTATTATGATATTGTTTTAATGTTAGATAATTAAATGTAAATGCTTTATCGTTTAAAATTTTTACTATTCTTAATGAAACTTCATCAGCTTCCTTTTCACCTTTATTTATATCTTTTTTATTTTCAACTTGATAATATTCTTTAATTTCTTTTTCTACTATATCATAATCTTTAGTAGCAATTATATTCTCTTTAGCTAACTTAACCATATATTTTGATGGAATTAGGTTGTCAACAGCTTGCAAACCAAATGCAATATTCCAGTTTAGTTGTCGCTCTTTTGCATCTTCTGTTTCTCCAATTCTTTCATATTTTATGTCATATAAATAATTTTCATCCATATGCTTCCTACCTTTTATTTTATCTACATATTTTTTAATATCTCATCCTCTGTTTCTTTCATAGCATCAAGTGTATTTTGTAATAATTCGTCTAATTCCCATCCTAAATATTCTGCTCCACGTGCAATTATTTCTCTTGAGCAACCTGCAGCAAATTTTTTATCTTTATATTTCTTTTTTAAACTTTGTAGTTCCATATCCTTTGTACTTTGTGATGGTCTCATTTTTGCTGCTGCACCAATTAATCCTGATAATTCATCTGTTGCAAATAATATCTTTTCCATCTTATGTTCAGGTTCTATATCTGTACATATACCATATCCATGGCTACAAATAGCATATATTAGTTCATCACTTGCATTAATTTCTTTTAACATTTCAGGGGCTTTTTCGCAGTGTTCTTCTGGATACATTTCATAATCTATATCATGTAATAATCCAGCAAGCCCCCAAAAGTCTTCGTTTTCATTATACTTTCTTGCAAAATATCTCATAATTTGTTCAACAGTAATAGCATGTTTTATATGGAATTCTTCTTTGTTGTATTTTTTTAATAAGTTTATTGCATCTTCCCTATTAATTTCTGTCTCAAATACTTTATTTGTTGCTTCATTGTTTTCTACTTTCTTTTGTTTCTTTTCGCTTGCAAGCGGTTTCATTGTTGGGAACAATAGTACGTCTCTTATTGATGCAGAATCTGTTAATAACATTATTAACCTATCAATTCCCATTCCAAGCCCTCCTGTTGGTGGCAATCCTATCTCTAAGCTTTGAACAAAGTCTTCATCCATCATATTTGCTTCTTCGTCTCCAGCTTCTCTTGCTTGGGCTTGTTTTTTAAATCTTTCATATTGGTCAATTGGATCATTTAACTCTGAATATGCATTTCCATATTCACGTCCTCCAATAAACACCTCAAATCTTTCTGTTAATCTAGGATCACTTGGTTTTCTTTTAGTTAATGGTGATACTTCTACTGGGTAATCACATATAAATGTTGGTTGAATTAGAGTTTCTTCTACATATTCTTCAAAGAAAATATTTATTATATTTCCTCTTGTTTTCTTAATATCATCAACCACTAATTTTCTTTCTTCTGCAAGTTTAACCGCTTCTTCGTCTGTATTTACCTCATTAAAGTCTACACCTGTAACTTCTTTTATTGCATCTATCATTGTTATTCTTTTCCATGATGGTGTAAGGTCTATTTCTGTTCCTTGATAGTTAATTTTTGTTGTTCCTAATATGTTTTTTGCAATTGTAGATACCATTTCTTCTGTTATATCCATCATATCGTTATAATCTTCATAGCTTGAATATAATTCCATTGATGTGAATTCTGGATTATGTTTTAAATCCATTCCTTCATTTCTAAATAGTCTTCCTATTTCATAAACTTTATCAAATCCACCTACTATTAATCTTTTTAGATATAATTCTGGTGCTATTCTTAAATACATATCAATATCTAGTGCATTATGATGTGTGATAAATGGTTTTGCTGTAGCTCCACCTGCTATTGTATTAAGTATTGGGGTCTCAACTTCCATATATCCTTTAGCATCTAAGAAATTTCTCATTTCTTTTATAATTCTACTTCTTAATTCAAATGTTTTCTTAACTTCTGGATTCATTATTAAATCTGTATATCTTTGTCTATATCTTAAATCTGGATCTTTTAATCCATGGAATTTTTCTGGAAGTGGTCTTAATGATTTTGAAAGTAAAGTTACACCCTTTGCGTGTACAGAAATTTCTTCTGTTTTTGTTTTAAATACAAAACCATTAATACCTATGATATCTCCTATATCATAAGTCTTAAATTGTTTATAGCTTTCTTCTCCTAAATCATTAATACTTACATAACTTTGAATTTTTTCATCACAGTCTTGTATTGTACAAAATGATGCTTTTCCCATAATTCTTTTTGCAATAATTCTTCCTGCAACTGTTACATCTTTCCCATCAAATTTTTCAAATTCGCCTTTAATTTCTCCAGCAGTATTTGTTCTATCAAATTTTGTAATTTCAAATGGGTTCTTTCCATTTGCTTGTAATTCTTCTAATTTTTCTCTTCTTATTTTCATAAGTTGATTTAAGTCTAGTTCTTGTTCTTCAATATTGTTATTTTTATTTTCACCCATAATATTCCCTACCTTTATTTTTATGATATCTTATTATACCTCAGAACCCACAGAAAGTAAACCTTTATTGGTAAATTTTAGGTCTTTTTTTCTTAAAGTATAGCTTTTTAACCAATTTTATGTTAAACTTATATTATAATCAATTAAGACTCACTATTTATGGAGGTATCAGTATGAAAATTGTTGAAGTACGGGATTTTGCATCTGAAGATTTAAAAGCTATGTTTGAAGAAGCACAACAGATTTTTGAAGAATGTGCTTCTGATGCAGTGAATTTTATCTGCACATATCCTTTATATCAGGGGATTGAAATTGAAATAAGTCGTTCTGACCTTGAGGATTATACTAAAATTTCTTCCCCTAAGACGCCGGATTCTGAGGCGCCTGTTCCTGAGGCACTGGATGAATATCTGACGTTATTTCTTACTGAGAAGATATGTTTTCAGTATGACAAGGCATTGGTTTGGTATAATGTGCTTGAAGCATATGATAAAGCTGTATAAACAGTTGCTTTTTGCACATTAACTAAATTAATCAAAATTTTTCAATGATTTTTCTTTAGTAATTCTCTTTAATCAGTGAAGAAAGTGCCGCATTTTTAGGTGGCACTTTTTCTTAATTCTATAGCATGTTTTAATGCAACATCTGTTATTTCTCCGCTTGCTATTCTTGCTATTTCTTTTATAGTTTCTTCTTCGGTTAATAGTTTTATTTTTGTAACTGTTTTATTATCATTAACCTCTTTACTTATATAATAGTTACTATCTCCTTTTGCTGCAATGCTTGCAAGGTGTGTTACACATAGCACTTGATGATGTCTTGCTATATTTTTCATTTTCATACTTACTGCTTTTGCTGCAATTCCACTAATTCCTGTATCTATTTCATCAAATACTAGAACTGGAACCTTATCTACATCTGCAAGTACTGATTTTATAGCAAGCATAATTCTAGACATTTCACCACCTGATGCTATCTTTATAAGTGGCTTTTTCTCTTCTCCTATATTTGTTGAAATTAAAAATTCTACTATATCTAATCCATTTTTGTTAAATTCTTCTTGAGATATTACTTCTACTTCAAATTTCGCATTTTGCATTTCTAAATCTTGTAGTTCTTTGTTTATTTTTATAGCTAACTCGTTTCCTTCTTTTATGCGGATTTCATTCATTTGTTTTGCAAGTTCAGCCATTTTTAATTCTATCTCTTTCAATTCATTTTTTAATTTATTGTTTATCTCGTCTAAATTTTCTATTTCAAAAATTTCTTTTTCTACTTTTTCTTTATATTGTAATATCTCGTGTATACTATTGCCATATTTTCTTTTTAAAGAAAATATAATATCTAACCTTTCTTCAATATTATTTCTTTCTTCTTCATCAAAACATACATCATCTTTCATTCCATTTATATCTCTTGCAATTTCTTGAATATCATAATATATATTTTTTAAACCTGATAATTTTTGTTCATATTCTTTATCTATGTTTTCAATTTTTTCTAATGCTCTTATCGCAACATTTATACTATCTATTGCTTGTTCACTTAAAGCATTATCTGCAATTTCAAGATTTTCAGCTATTTTACTTGAGTTTAACATTATTTTTCTTTGTTCTTCTAGTGTTTCATCTTCTCCTATTTTTAATTTTACATCTTCTATTTCGTTTAATTGATACCTTAAAAGATCTAATTTCCTTTGTTTTTCTTTTTCATCTCCATAATTATTTTTTAGCTCTAAATTTATTTTATTATACTTATCAAATAATTCTCTATACTTAGCTTTTAATTTTAAAATCTTTTCTCCAACAAAGCTATCTAAATACCCTATGTGTGAAGCTTTATCAAGTAATGTTTGGTTATCTAATTGTCCATGAATATCAATTACATTTTTCATAAACTCCTTTAGTTCGCTAACAGTAACTAATCTTCCATTTATTTTGCAAGAGTTTCTACCGTTTTCATAAATTTCTCTTGAAACTATAATATTTCCATCTACTGAGGTTTCACTTTCTGGTATGTAAATACAAGCTTCCACATATGAATAGTTTTCACCTTTTCTTATCATTTCTTTTGAAAATCTGCCACCAGATATTATAGATAGTGAATCAATTATTAAAGTTTTTCCTGCTCCTGTTTCTCCTGTTAATACATTAAATCCTTGATTTAAGTCTATACTTAAATTATCTATAATTCCTATGTTTTTTATATTAATAGTTGATATCATATTTTTCTCCTTTTCTTATGAAGATATATCTATTTTAATTCCTTATGAGCCTTTTCTACTACTGTTTTTATATTTTCTCTTAGCTTAAATAAATCTAGCTTTTCTTCTTCTTTTTTCATATAAATAATATATTCAATATTTCCTGCTGGTCCTTTAATTGGTGAGTAATCAATTTGTTTTATTTTAAATCCCAAACTATTTGCAAATAAGGCAACTTTTTCTATTACTTTTAAATGTGCTTTTTTATCTTTTACAACACCATTTTTATTGATAAATTCTTTTCCTGCTTCAAATTGTGGCTTAATTAATGCAACCATTTCTCCTTTAGCTTTTAATAATTGGTAAGCTTTATCAAGTACATTTGTAAGAGATATGAATGATACATCTGTAGAAATAAAATCCACTTTTTTAAATTCCTCTACATTAACTTCTTTAATATTTATTCCTTCAAGATTTACTACTCTCTTATCATTTTCTAATTTTTCATCAAGTTGATTATGTCCAACATCAACTGCATATACTGTCTTTGCTCTATTTTGCAACATACAATCAGTAAATCCACCTGTTGACGCTCCTATATCCATACATTCTTTATCTTGTAAGGATATTTTAAATTCTCTTATAGCTTTATCTAACTTTACCCCCCCACGACTAACAAAGGGTAATGTTTCACCTTGAATTTCTATTTTGCAATTATCTTCAAATACTTTACTTGATTTTTCTATTAAAATATCATTTACATATACACATTTTCCTTCTATTGCATATTTTGCTTTCTGTCTTGTTGGAAAATATCCCTTTTCTACTAATATATTATCTATTCTATCTTTCATAAAACTCCTTATAAATATTGCGAATTTTTGTTTGTATTTATTATATAATATTTTTTAAATTTGTCAACAGTTTATTTGGATTTATTTTTATACAGACTGGTCACTTTCTTGACATTATACTTTCATGTATGATAATTTAGTAGTAAATAAATTAGGTTTTAAATTCTATATAATTTTTACCTTATAAAGAGAGGAATTTGTTATTTATGGAAAAATATTTTGATGCCACTGAATTTAAAAATGTAAAGGAAATTATTTATAATTCAGCTAATGTTTATAGTGATAATACTGCTTTCATTTTAAAACACAAAAAAGATAAAAATGTTGAATATGAAAATGTATCATATAAAAGATTATTAGATGAAGTAAATTATCTTGGTACTAAATTTTTTGATTTAGGTTTTAAAGATAAAAGAATTGCAATTGTTGGAAGGAACAGCTATGAATGGACAATTACACATCTTGCTAATTTATTAGGAGGATCTCTATCTATACCTTTAGATAAAGAACTACAAGTTGACGAATTAGAAAGTTGTTTAGAAAGAAGTAAAGCTGATGTAGTTGTTTTTGATGAAAAATATATTGATAATATCGAAAAAATAAAAAGAAGAAGCAATACAAACTTACAAGACTATATTTGTATGAGAAAATTAGAAAATTATCTTGATATACCTACTCTATTAGAAGAAGGAAAAAAATTAGTTGATGCCGGAAACAAAGATTATATTAATCAAGAAATTGATTCTTATAAAATGAATATTTTGTTATTTACATCAGGAACCACTTCAAAATCAAAAGCTGTTATGCTTTCTCAAAATAATATAGCTTCTAATGTATATTCAATGCAATTAGTAGAAGGTCTTTTCCCTAGTGATGTTAACCTTGCATTTTTACCTTGCCATCATATATTTGGATCAACTGCATTAATTATGATGCTTGCATGTGGTGTACAAACTGCATTTCCTGATGGTTTAAGATATGTTGCGCAAAACTTAAAAGAATATAAAGTTACAGTTTTTGTTGGTGTTCCATTACTTGTAGAAGCTATATATAAAAAAGTAGAACAAGGAATTGAAAAACAAGGTAAAACAAAAATAGTAAATATTGCAAAAAAAGTTAGTAATTTATTATTAAAATTACATATTGATATTAGAAAAAAATTATTTAAAAGTATCATTGATGAATTAGGTGGTGCTTTAAGATTTGTTATATCTGGTGGTGCACCACTTGACAAAAGAGTTTCTAAAGGTTTTTATGAACTAGGATTAAAAGTCGTTCAAGGATATGGTTTAACTGAAACCTCCCCTGTTATTGCAGCAGAAAATTCTGTAAAAACTAAATATGGTTCAATTGGTTTTCCAATGGAAAATGTTGAACTAGAATTTGTAAATAAAGATGAAAATGGTATTGGTGAAATTAGAGTAAAAGGGCCAAATGTAATGCTTGGTTACTATGAAAACGAAGAAGCAACAAATGAAGTATTAAAAGATGGATGGTTTTATACTGGCGATTTAGGTTATATGGATAAACAAGGATACATATTTATTACTGGTAGAAAAAAAGATATGATTGTTTTAAAAAATGGTAAAAAGGTTTTTCCAGAAGAAATAGAAGTTTTAATTAACAGACTAGATGAAGTAGAAGAATGTATGGTTTTTGGTATACCTGATAAAAATGATAAAAACGATATTAAACTTTCTGTAAAAATTGTATATAATAAAGACGTAGTAAATGAAAAATATCCAGGTGTTCAAGAGGAAGAACTTGAAAAAATTATTTGGGATAAAATAAAAGAAATAAATAAAACATTTCCGCCTTATAAATATATTAAAAATATGATTTTGACAGATAAAGAATTAATAAAAACTACAACTAAGAAGATTAAAAGAAATGAAGAAATGAAAGCAATGAATATATAAAACAACAAGCAAGGAAGTATTCACCTCCTTGCTTTTGGATTAACTATTTTTCTAGCATTTTGATTAATCGAATCCCAAATAGATATTATATCCACATTCTTTTGCTCTTTCAAAAAATCCATGAATTGCTTCGTTATAGTAAGATTCTATGTCATATACATAAAACAAATAGTCATTTGGATACATCTTAATTGTTCCATTTTTCCATTTTACTATTTCTTCCATCCTTTCTGGTATAAACAATTCATCTTCTCGTAAATGTAAATATTTTTCAGGGATTCCAAAAACATAAAATGTTCCAGAAGAACATTGCCCAAAAATTAACAAATGTTCAGTCCGAAAACGCTCTAACCTTTTTTGTTTGTTGATTGTTTTCTTGCCTATTTTGTTACTCATATTTTTAATCCTTTCTTGTATTAAAATTTGCTTTATTGCTACTATAATATTATTATAGTAAATTTTTTCTCAAAAGTCAATTTTAGACTATTTCGATATACAATTTGGACATTACTCTGTTTAAAACACTTTAAAATTTACACACCAGTTTGTTTGCTGTTCGAATTTTATTACATAAAAAATTAGTACGCATTTTTGCCTACTAATTTTTTATGAATTTATATTTTAATAATTTTCTGCTTTTATTTCAAAATAAGCTTTTGGATGTGCACATACTGGACAAACCTCTGGTGCAGATTTTCCAATTACTATATGTCCGCAGTTTCTACATTTCCAAATTCTATCTCCATCTTTAGAAAATACTAAACCATCTTTTACATTTTCTAATAATTTTAAATATCTTTCTTCATGTTCTTTTTCAATTTTTGCAACTTGTTCAAATAAAAATGCAATATGATTAAATCCTTCTTCTTTTGCTTCTTTTGCAAATTTATCGTACATATCTGTCCATTCATAGTTTTCTCCTGCAGCTGCAGCTTTTAAATTTTCTTCTGTATTTGAAATCTCTCCTCCATTAAGTAATTTAAACCACATTTTTGCATGTTCTTTTTCATTATCAGCTGTTTCTTGAAATATAGCTGCGATTTGCTCATATCCTTCCTTTTTTGCTTTGCTTGCAAAATATGTATATTTGTTTCTAGCTTGAGACTCTCCAGCGAAAGCCTCCATTAAATTTTGCTCTGTTTTTGATCCTTTTAATTCCATTATATTACCTCCTATATTTATTTTACAGATATTCTATCACATAATTTTTAAATTGCAATATTTTTTATAAAAAATTAAAACTTCGGCATTATTTAGCCAAAGTTTCAATTCTATTTCACATTATTCAGCTTTTGCTATATCGTTCTGAATACTAGATACTAGATAAGCACTATTTATGTATAATTCTTTTAAATCTTCATCTTGCAAATTGTTCTCGTATATTATACAAGTGCATAATTCGATAAATTTTTCAGCAGTTTCTAACTTTTCATATGCAGATTCATAATCTTCATTCTCTACCTCATCTACAGCATCAAATGCTAAATCTACAACATAATATAGTACTTCCTTGGTATACTGTATATTCTTTTCTCTTTCATTAATGTAAGTTATTCCTTCTTGCATTTTTAATGAAATTATAACCATACATTCTATGGAATTTTTAAATAAACAGTATCCAAGCACAAAAATTAATATAGCTTTCCGTATTTTCATATATTCCCTCCGTGAAATATGCTATAGGCATTAAAAACATATATACCTAATTCAAGTCGCAACACATCAATTATAGCATTTCTTTAAGGTTTTGTAAATATCGTTAATTTTTTTTGCGTCAAAGTCTTGTTTTTTTTCATAATATGTGTTAAACTAGCAAGTAGACAATTTATTAACTTTATAGGAGGTGCAATTTAAAGTGGCAAAATGTGAAATATGCGAAAAAACTTTAGCTCATGGAAATAAATTAAGTATAACTCGTTCTCATATAAGTAAAAGATCAACAAGAACATGGAAACCAAATATTAGAAGTGTAAAAGCTATGGTAGATGGAGAACCAAAAAGAATATCTGTATGTGCTAAATGCTTACGTGCAGGAAAAGTTAAAAGAGCATAAAGAATATATTAAAAAGTAGGCATAACCTACTTTTTTGTTTTATTCTTATGTAATTCTATTCTTTTATTCCAAAGATTAGTTTAACAAAACCTCTTAAAAATTTAGGCACTTTTTTTACTACTATTTGCATATATAACACTCTCCTTCTTCTATATTTAACACGAAAGCCAAATTAAACCTAAGATTAAGATTGCCACTCCAATTAAAAATAGCCACCCTGATACTGGAAGTAATAAAACAAGCAAAATTCCAAGTCCCAGACCTATAAGACATACTCCACAAGTTTTTTTAAGTATTCCAAACATAATACCTTACCTCCAATCCTTACTTATATTATATTAATATATCGAAAAAAGGTGATAGAATGAAATTAAATAAAGATGAAATTATAGAACTAGTAAATATATTAAAAGATACATATCCAGATGCCACTTGCAGTTTAGATTTTAATACTCCTTTCGAAATGGTAATAGCAGTTATGCTTTCTGCCCAATGTACAGATGAAAGAGTAAATAAGGTTACTCCTGCACTATTTAAAAGGTGCACTTCTCCTGAAGATTTTGTAAATATTGATACTACAGAATTAGAAGAATTAATCCATTCTTGTGGTTTTTATAAAAACAAAGCTAAAAATATAAAAGCTTGTGCAAAAAAAATTGTAGATGAATTTAATGGTGAAGTACCACATACGATGGAAGAATTAATAACTCTTCCTGGTGTTGGAAGAAAATGTGCAAATGTTATTATGCTCGAAGCTTTTGGATGTGCTGAAGGAATTGCTGTTGATACACATGCAAAAAGAATCTCCAATAGACTTGGGCTTTCTAATAAAAATGAACCAGAAAAAATCGAGCAAGATTTACTAAAAATTTTTCCAAAAGAATATTTAAAAGATATTAATCACCTATTTGTATGGCATGGAAGAAACACTTGTGATTCACGAAAGCCAAAATGTGAAATTTGTACATTAAAAAAATATTGTAAAACTTGGAATTCTAAAACAAATTAGAAAATAATTATATTTATGTATAAAATATGAATCTATACAAATACTAGCATTTAAAGAGGTGATTGTTTTGACAAACATAAATTGTTCTGCGAGTTGTGTTTATCAAAAAGACGGTAAGTGCTGTTTTGAAAAAGTATCATCAAAGACAGTAACTCCTGCTTCTAATTGTGCTTATTATCTACAAAAAGAGGAAATAACTAAAAAATAGTTACTTCCTCTTTTTATATTGCACTTTATTAATACTAATTTAACCTCATTTTTTATTGACAAACCCTTTAATTAGTTATATGATTTAGCATATAAAATAAAATTATTTAGGAGGAATTTTTATGTTAAAAAACAAAACAAAATTAGTAATACTATTAACTTGTCTTGTTCTTCTTATCTCTACTTTAAGTTTTGCAACTAGTGATATAGTTCCAGGTGATAATGCAAGAACAACAGAAGGTGATGTTCAAACAACATCTGAAGAAAATACTACTCCAACAACAGAAAATGAAACTACACGGTAATACTCCAACTACACCAGAAATATATAATGGTGATTTATATTTATTTGATAATAACATTGTAATGGATAAATATGTAGATGGTAATGTTTTCATTTTTGGAAGAAATGTTGAAATTACTGGTAGAGTAAATGGTTCTCTATTTGTATTTGGAGACAAAGTAACTTTTGGAGAAAATTCATATGTTGTTCAATCAATTTATGCCTGTGCAAACGAATTAACTTTAAATGGTGCTGCAAACGATTTATATGCTGCTGGAAATAAAATTGATATGAATTATAACTCTTTTATGATTAGAGATTTAAGAGTTTTCGCAAATACATTTAATTTTAAAGGTGGTGCTGGAAGAGATGCTTTTGTAGAAGCCGATAACTTTAATTTCGAAACTACATCTGGTTCTTCTGCAATAGTATATGGAGATTTACATTATTCAAGTAACAAAGAATTAGAATTATCAAAAGAATTAGTACAAGGTGAAATTCATTACTCTAACCTACAAAGTTTTGGAGATTCTAAATCTGTAGTAAGTATTATATTAGATAAAGTAATCGATTTATTAGAAACTATTTTATTTACTGTTGTAGTATTTTTATTAATTGCTTGGCTTGCTCCAAAATTTGTAGAAGATTCAAAAAATTATATAGGAAAACAATCTTTAATATCTTTTGGAATTGGTTTATTAGCTTTTGTTGTGGCAATATTTGTAAGCTTCGCACTATTATTTAGCTATATTGGTATTTCACTTGCATTCGCTATATTTGCGGTATTTATGCTAATGATGTCTATTTCATTTGCAATTACTACAACTTGTATAACATTTAAAGCTAAAGAAAAATTTAATTTTAGCAAAAAATATTTAACTATAGTTGCTTTAGTAGTTGTTACATTAATACTTTGGGTACTAGAACAAATCCCTTATGTTGGTACAATTATTAGTATAATTGTTAACCTAGTTGGATTTGGAACATTACTTTCATATATATTTAAAAAAACTAAAAAAGAAAAATCTGTAGTAGCTTAATCATAACAAAAAATGTAGAGATTTAAAAATCTCTACATTTTTATTAGTTGTATAGGAATAAATATATAACCTTTCTTTAATGTACACTTATTCTTTTAATCTTTTAATTGTTTCTTTATAATCTTCTGTTTTGATAATACCTGTTCCAACAACAGCAATATCTACTCCTACTTCTTTTACATCTTTTATATTTTCTAATTTAATTCCCCCATCAGCTTCTATATCTACTTCTAGATCATTTTCATTAATATAATTTTTTAGAGTTTTTACTTTATCTAATGTTTCTGGTATTAAAGCTTGTCCACCTTTTCCAGGTTCCACAGTCATTATAAGTAACATATGAATATATTGTAAAAATTCATATATTTCATCTAAGTTTGTACCAGGTTTAATGGCTATTCCTACTTTTACATTATTTTTCTTTATATAATCTATAATTTCTCTAACTTCCTCTTTAGAGTTTAGTGCTTCATATTGAAAAGTTATAATATTAGGCATTATATCTAAATATTCATCTACATACTCTTTTACATTTTGTACCATTAAATGTACATCTATTGGTATATTTGATATCTGCTTAATTACATCTACATGAGCCCTCATAAGTTCTCTTGTATCATTTTCTACAAATTCACCATCCATAACATCTATGTGGTAATAGTCTGTATGAGCCACCTCTAAATCATAAATTACTTTAACACTTTTTTCTTTTTCTACTGATAATAATGATGTTGATATTTCTACCATTTATGTTCCTCCTTATCTTTTAAATCATTATATATTTTAACATAATTTTCATATCTTAAATTCGATATTCTTCCTTCTTCTAGTCCTTTTTTTATTCCACATTCTTGTTCTTTTATATGTGTACAACCTACAAATTCACATTGTTTTTCAAGTTCTACAAACTCTTTAAAATATTTATACAAGTCACCAGTTTCTATTTCATATATATCAAACGTAGAAAAACCTGGTGTATCTGCTATGTATGTATTCTCATCTATTTTATATAATTTAACTTGAGTAGTAGTATTTTTCCCTTTTCTATTTTTTGAACTTATCTCCCCTTCTTCTGTTAAAGCTTCATTAAATATTGAATTTAACAAACTAGATTTTCCGTACTCCAGAATTTCCAGAAAACGCACTTATATTATTTATAAGTTCTTTATGCAGTTTATTTACTCCATATCCATCTTTAGCATTTGTAACAATTACTTTATATCCAATATCAGTATATATTTTTTGTATTTCTTTAATTTTCTCTTCTTTTTCTAAATCTATTTTATTAATAACAATACAAACATCTAAATTTAAAAATTCAGCAAAAGCTAATTGTTTATCAAGCATTAATAAATCCGGCTTTGGTTGTTTTGCAGATACTACCAATATAAGTTTAGTAAGATTTGCAAGTTTAGGTCTTTTTATATAATTATTTCTTTCTAATATTTCGCTAATAATAGCAGTATTTTTATCTTTATCTAAAATTTCTATATTTACCTTATCTCCAACTATAGGTGTAATATCTATGTTTTTAAATTTTCCTCTTGCATTACATTCATAAATTCTGTTATCCACTTCTACCATATAAATATTAGAAATATTACTTACAATAACTCCTTCTAGCATTTGTCCTCCTACTATATATTACTTATGACTATTGTAACATTATTTTAAAAATTATACAAATAATTTAAGGTAGAATAGTAAAATCTATTCCACCTTTTAATTACTTTATTCAAAAACTATTTGATTTGTAGCGTTCAAGTTTAATTGTTTTTGTCTATTTCCTAAAACTCCATCTATATATACTTTTACAGTTATAGTTCCAATTCCACTTACTTCTACTTCAAATGTATCATTTTTAGATTTTGTTCCTTTAAATACACTATCATCTCCAACTCTTACTTCTACATCTACTGTCTTCTTAGTAGTTGTTATAGTGTTACCTGTTGTCTCAGAATATCCTCCTGTTAATGATTTTAAATCTATTTTTACTTTTCCTGTTTTTAGTTGTTCTATTTTATTTACTGTGATTATTACTTCTGTTCCTTCATCAAGTGTAGAACCTGCTTCTTTATCTTGTTTTAGAACTTTTCCATCATCTTTTGTTTTGTCCTCTTCATATATTACTTGTTTTATCTTCAATTTGCTATCTTCTATTGCTTTTTTTGCTTCTGCCTCTGTTTTACCAATTACATATGGCATACTTACTTGTTCTATCCCTGTTCCTGTGCTTACATGTATTTTTATAGTTTCTCCTGCATTTATTTCTGTATTTTCTTTAGTTTCTTGGCTTACTACATATCCTTCTTCTACTGTTTTAGAGGTCTCTTCTATTATTTCTGCATTTAAATGTGCTTCTTCTAATGCTACTATAGCTTCTTCTTTTTTCATTCCTACAACTTTTGGTACTGTAGTAATTTCTTGTCCTTTACTTATTACTACTTTTATTTCTGTTTTTTCTTTTATTTTGTAATTTTCTATGAAGTTTGGTGTTTGACTTATTACACGTCCTGCTTCAACATCTGGACTAAATTGTGGTTCAAGTTCTGTATAAACAAGTTTTGCATCTTCTGCTATCTTTTTTGCTTCTTGCTGTGTTTTTCCTACTAAATTAGGAATTTGTACATCTTTTACTTGTGTAAGCTTTAAGCTAAAGAATGTTATAGCTATTGTTAATATAAATAACAATATACCGCCAACTATACTTGATATTACTTTATGTTTTTTTACAAATGCTACAAAACCATTTTCTTTTTTCTTTTTTTCTGTCTTTATCTCTTTACCTTGCATTGTAGGTATTTTTTGTGTTGGAGAATCATTTTCTGTATCTTTCATAAATACAAAATTTCCATCTGGATTTTTTATTGACATATTTAAATCTCTTAGCATTTCGCTTGCACTTTGATAACGTAAGTTTCCGTCTTTTTGCATTGCTTTTATTACAATTTTATTTACAGATATAGGAATAGTAGGTGTTAATGTAATAGGTTCTATTGCTTTTTCTTGCATATGCATTAACGCTACTGAAACTGGTGTATCTGCCTCAAATGGTACTCTTCCTGTTAACATTTCATACATAACTACACCTAGAGAGTATAGGTCAGATTTTGCATCTGTAAATCCTCCTCTTGCATGTTCTGGTGAAAAATAATGTACAGAACCAAGTGTTGTTCCAAATGCTGTTATAGTTGAATTTGATACTGCTTTTGCAATCCCAAAGTCTGTAACTTTTGCCATTCCATCCTCTGTTATTATAATATTATGTGGTTTTATATCTCTATGGATAATATTGTTTTTATGTGCTGTTTCTAATGCTTGTGCAATTTGGATTGCAACTTTTACAGTCCATTTCCATGATAATTTTCCTTCTTCTTGTATTACTTCTTTTAAAGTTTTTCCTTGTACAAGTTCCATAACAATATAATATAAGTTTCCTTCATTTCCTACATCATATACCGCTACTATATTTGGATTTGTTAGGCTTGCAACAGCTTGTGCTTCTGAACGAAATCTTTTTATAAATTCATTATCTGTTGTAAATTCATCTCTTAGTATCTTTACTGCGACAAATCTATTAAGTACATGATCCTTTGCTTTATAAACTGTAGCCATTCCACCATTTCCAACATTTTCTATTATTTCATATCTATTTGCAATCAATCTACCTTCTAAATTCATAACTCTTCTCTCCTTAGAATTTTATTAATCATTGTAAACTACTATAACTGTAATATTATCATATCCACCTAATTCATTTGCTCTATTTATTAAAATATTACCAGTATTATCTCTATTTTGTAAAACAATATTATATATTTCCTCTTCACTTAACATATTTGTTAAACCATCTGAACATATTATAACTATATCGTCTTTTAGAAATCCTTTTATAGTAAGATCTGGCTCAACATAAGGTGTACACCCAAGTGCTTTCATAAGCATATTTTTCTTAGGATGATTTTTTGCCTCTTCCTTTGTTATTGTTCCGTCATTTACTAATTCTTGCACATAACTATGGTCTTCAGTTAATTTTCTTATTATATTTTTCCTAATTCGGTAAATTCTTGAATCCCCTATATGTCCAATAAATAACTTATTATTATATATTACTAAAACTTCTATAGTAGTACCCATATTAGATAATTCTTCATTTTCTTTTGCTTTTTCATATACTACCATATTTGCATATTCAATTGCATTTTTTATAAGTTCTATTATTGCTTCTTTTGTATGTTCTATTTTATCAAAATTCGATTCTATGTATCCTTTAACAGATAAAGTTGCAAGTTTACTTGCTATTTCTCCACCATTATATCCGCCCATACCATCTGCTAATATGTATAGTTTCAAATAGTTTTGACCATCTGATATATAGTAAAAATCTTCATTCAAATCTCTTGCTTTTCCAATATCTGAATTTGCAAAAACCTTCATTCTTCCTCCTTATTTATTAGGTTCTTTCTTCTAAGTTGTCCGACAAGCTGCATCTATATCTGAACCTAATTCTCTTCTTACTGTAGCTACTATTCCATTATCATTTAAGTAATCTCTAAATTTCAAAATATTTTCATTTGTTGATTTAGTAAATTTCCCATTTTCTATCTTGTTAATTGGTATAAGGTTTACATGACATATCATTCCTTTTAACAATTTAACTAATCGTTTTGCATCTTCCAATGATTCGTTATTATCTTTTGCAAGTGCATATTCAAAAGAAATTCTCTTATTTGTTTTTTCTATATAGTATTTACAGGCTTTCATTAATTCTTCTATATTGTATGCGTTATTTACAGGCATCATTGCATTTCTCAATTCATCAGTTGTTGCATGAAGTGATATAGATAATGTACATTGCATATCTTCATTTGCAAAATCATAGATTTTAGGAACTATTCCACTTGTGGAAATACTTATATGACGTGCTCCTATGTTTAGCCCTTTTTGATTATTAATTATTCTAACTGCATTTAATACATTATCATAATTATCAAAGGGTTCTCCAATTCCCATAAATACTATATTTGATATTTTAATTCCTGTATCTCTTTGTACTGCAAGTATTTGTTCTACTATTTCTCCTGATGTTAAACTCCTTACAAATTGTATACCCGTAGATGCACAGAACTTACATCCCATTTTACAACCAATTTGTGAAGATACACATATAGTATATCCATGATGATAGCTCATTAATACTGTTTCAATGGCATTTCCATCTAATACATCAAATAAATATTTTTTTGTTCCATCACTAGATTCTTGTTTTTTTAATATGTTATATGTACATATTGAAAATTCTTGTTTTAGTTTGTTGCGTAAATCTAATGATAAATTACTCATCTCATCAAAAGATGTAACATTTGATATATATAGCCATTTAAAAACTTGCTCTGCCCTATATGGTTTTTCTCTTAAACTCACGAATTCCTGCTTTAATTCTTCTAAGTTATAATCTTTTATATTTTTCATTCTTCTTCTTTCTTTAATTTATAATTTTCCTTATTAACTTATATCACAAAGAGAATTTTTTTTCAATAGTTATAATATAAAAACTAGCGGTCATACGACCGCCAGTTTCTTTCTTACAACATCTTAAGCCTTTCCTCGTGCGTTTTTAGGCTGAGCATCGCCGGAGCCACATCGAACACTGTCTTTGCACCGCATAACCCCATCTGGTTCATACGGTAAGCAGCTCTCGCATATGCAACAAGGACAGATCCGGTAAACTCGGGGTTTGAATCAAGCTTTAAGGAATATTCCACCACCTGATTGTTTCCTTCTCCCGTTACGCCGCAGCCAATCACGCTTCCGCCGTGAGGCATTCCACTGTGTTTTTCCTTCATTTCCTCTTCAGTAATGAAGAAAACAGTGGTATCATACTCATCGAAATAGTTGGGCATTGTTACTATTGCCCTCTCGATCTCGGCGGTATCGGTCCCCTCTTCCGCAACAACATAACATACTCTTGTATGCTTCTGTCTTACGGACAGAACCGGATTTTCTCCGTTTCTTACCTGATTCATAGCTTCCTCAACAGGCATTGTGTACTGCCTTGCATCCTTCACGCCATTAATTCTTCTTATAGCATCAGAATGCCCCTGGCTTACACCCGGTCCCCAGAAGGTGTACAGCTTTGCTTCCGGTAAAATGGCATCAATCTCAAGCCTGTTCTTCGAGAACATTCCAGGATCCCAGCCAGTAGAGATGATTGCTGTCTTACCTGCCCCTAATGCCTTTTTATCAACAGCTTCAAAATACTTAGGAATCTTTGCGTGAGTATCAAAGCTGTCAACGGTGTTATACCTCCCAGCAAAAGTAGGTCCTTGTTCAGGCAAGTCTGTCGCAGAACCTCCGCACAAAATCAGAACATCGATATTTTTCTGGCACTCTTCACTTAACAGGTCGCAAATGTTGTAAACAGATGCACTTGTAACCGGCTCTACTTCAGACGGTTCTCTCCTTGTGTAGATGCCTACCAGCTCCATGTCCAGATTTTTTGTGATTGCCCTTTCGACACCTCTTCCCAGGTTGCCGTAACCACAAATTGCCACATTGATTTTTTTGTTGTCCATATTTTTCTCCTTCCAGTGTATACTTATACACCTAAAACTATGTTGACAGTTACATTTTAAGTTTACCATATTATGTTAATTTTTGCAAATGTTTTTTTGTTTTATACAAATTCTTCAAATACTAGGTTTGCAAAATCTAAACCTTTATTAGTTAATCTAATGTTATTCATATCAACTTCAATTAATTCTTCTTTTACTAATTTATCTAATTCTTTTCTAAATATGTATAATGGATTACCGAGTAAATTTGTTTTTAAAATCAGATATTTTTACCCCTTCTATTTTTCTTAAGCCTAATATCATATATTCCTTTTGTTTATCATCTTCACTTTGTTTTTCATGAATAGTAATAATATCTTTAATGCTTTTACCTAATTTAAATGTATTTATATATTCATTTAAATTTTCTGTGTTAGAGTATCTTATTCCGCCTACATATGAATGCGCTGCAAGACCTACCCCAATATATTCTTCTTGTTTCCAACAGTTTAAATTGTGCTTTGATTCATATCCTTTTTTGGCAAAATTTGATATTTCATAATGATTATATCCGCTTCGTTGTAATTTTTCTTTTGTCTTCCAATACATATTTCTTTCTATATCATCATCTAATAAATCAAGTTCTTTATTTTTTACTAAATCAAATAATTTTGTTTCTTCCTCTAATATAAGAGAATATACAGATATATGTTCTGGATCTAATTTTATTATCTTTTCTAAGCTATCCTCTAACACTTCTATCGTTTGGTTTGGAAGTGCTAACATTAAATCCACATTTATATTTTTAAATCCCATTTTTCTTACTAAATTATATGTATCTAAAAACTGTTCATATGTATGAATTCTTCCAATTTGTTTTAATAAATTATTATCCGTACTTTGTAAACCTATACTAAGTCTATTAATCCCGCTTCTTCTATAAACTTGCAATTTTTCCTTTGTTACAGTTCCAGGATTTACCTCAATTGTAATTTCTGCATTTTCTTTAATACAGAAATTTTCTTCAATTGTTTTTATAATATTTTCTATATACTCTGGCTCTATAAATGATGGTGTTCCTCCACCTATATAAATTGTTGTAATTTCTGTATTTTTAGTTGATTCTGGTACATTTGCTCCTATATATTTTATTTCTTTTTTTAGTGCTTCTATATAATCTTTAATCATTTCTTTCTTATTTGAAAATGATATAAAATCACAATAATAGCACTTTTTAGCACAAAATGGTATGTGTACATATATTCCTAATTCTTTTTGTTTCACTTATTTACCTTAACAGCACCTTTCCATAAAATTTTCTCATGACCATATCTTCTCATTGTTTCCTCGTTTATGTATAATTTATCCCATTCTTGAAAAAATTTATTTATATCTTCTTCATCAAAAAATCTTTTATATCCTACACTAGTTTCATAAAAGTTATGTTCTATTTTTATTCTGTCATCAGGTTTATAATTAGTATCTTTTGTTGAATTTACTCTAAAAAGCAATAATCCATTTGGTTTTAATACTCTTTTTATTTCTTCTAAAATATTAAATGTTACTTTTTCTGAAAAATAGTGTAAAGATAAATCAGTAATTACTAATTCTGTGTAATTATCTTCAAATGGCAATCTTTCTCTCATATCAAAGTTTTCTACTCTATTTATCTCTGGAAAATTTTTCTTAATATTTCTAACTACATTTTTTGAATAATCACAAGGAATAACCATCTTTCCTTTATTTATTATGTATAATGTATCATTTCCTGAACCACATCCTAAATCTATAATTGGTGTTTTACACTTTTCAATTTCACCATTAAACATTTCTAACCAATCATCATATTTTATATCTTTTCTTTCAATGTTTTCAAAGACATTTTCCCAATTATTTCTACCCTTTTCAAATACAGTATTATTATCTTCCATCATCTCTGCCCCCCTATAATTTCTGTAATTCTTCTGCAATTTCGCATATCTTTTTAAGCCTATGGTTAACTCCAGATTTTCCTATTGGATTTTGTAGCATTTTTCCAAGTTCTACTAAACTTGCATCTGGATTTTTTAATCTAATTTCTGCTATTTCTTTTAAGGTATCTGGTAATTCTTCAAATTTCTTACGCTGTTTTAAATATTTTATAGCCTGAATTTGAGTAACTGATGCATTGATTGTTTTATTTAGGTTTGCTGTTTCACAGTTTACTAATCTATTAATATTGTTTCTTGTATCTCTTTCAACACGTATTTCTTCAAAATTCAAAACAGATTTATTAGCTCCAATTAAAGCCAAAAATTTAGATATTTCTTCTGCTTCTTTTATATAAATTGAAAAGCTCTTTTTTCTTATTAAAATTTTAGTTTGAATATGGAATTCCCTTAAAACTCTAGAAATATATTCAGCATTTACTTTTGATTCAAATAAAATTTCTAAATGATATTTATTATTAGGATTGTTTAATGAGCCACTTCCCAAAAAAGCACCTCTTACTAATGCCTTAAAAAATTGTTCTTCCTTCTTTACATCAATAATGTCATCTTTACTAATCTGAATCTTATTTTCTATAAATTCTATATTTTTGAATTCTTGCTTTTTAAAGGTAATTTTATATACCTTTCCTTGAAAACTTATATCATAATCTATATTTAAATTATTTAGTACTTTATTAAACCTATTAATATTGTACTCGTTTTCAGTAGAATAACTTATTTTATTTTTAATAATCTCAATATTATTACTTAGTAAATATCCTATAAATTCAGCTCTTATTACATCTTTATTTGCAAGATTAGAAATCTTACTTAGTTCTTCTTTAATATCTCCAGAAAAAGACATCTTTTATCCTCTCCTTATTCTATATAAGCGACCACAATTCTATCATTTCCATATAAATCTTTCTTAGAATATATATTCCTATATTCCCCGCTTCTTTTTAGTAAACTTATTACTTCTTCTTTTTGGTCATATCCTATCTCTAAGAATAATCCACCATCATCATCTAAATACTTATATGCTTCGCAGGCTATTATTTTATAAAAATCTAGTCCATCTATACCACCATCTAGTGCAATATTAGGTTCATTTTGAACCTCTTTTTCAAGCTCAGTTATAACATTTCTTTTTATATATGGTGGATTAGATACTATAATATCAAATTTATCTTTTATATTACTAAACATATTTGAATAAACAAATTTAATATTATTAACCTTATTATTTTCTGTATTTTTCTCAGCTATCTCTAATGCACTTTTACTGATATCTGCACACACTACTTCACAATTTTTTATATATTTTGCAAGTGAAATACCAACTATCCCACTTCCTGTGCATAAATCTAATATCTTGTATTTCTTTTCCTCATTTTTATTACAATTGTTAATTATTTCTTCTACCAAAATTTCAGTATCCGCTCTTGGTATTAAAACATTTTCATCTACATAAAAATCTAGCTTCATAAACTCTTGATGATTAGTTATATATTGTAAAGGAATATAATTTATAAGTTTATCTATATTTTCATTATATTTATTAACTAATACCTCATCAATTTCCTCTTCATTATGAATTATCAAATACTCTTTTTCTACATTTAGTGTATAAGCTAGTATTATTCTTGCTTTTTGAATAGGATTTTCTATTTTTTTAACATTTAATTTTTCTACTGCTTTACCGCAACATTTCTTTTATTTTCATAAATCACACCTTGCCACAATTATAACAAACAATATATATTTTGCCAATAGCTAGTTGTTCGAAAATTTATCGTAAATTTGCAACATTTTACATAATGTGGTAAAATATAATTATAATAATTCGTGGACACAGCGAACTATAATAAATGTGTCATTGTTGAGAAACATTTTCAATAATTTGGAGGTGTAGTATGAATAAGGCAGAAGATTACAGAGCAGCAGTATATGATTTTTTTGATGGTATTTCATGCATCGCGTATATACGTGATGTACGGTTCGTAAAATCCACAAAAAATCGCATCTATTTCGTTGTAGGCGATGTTGCCCTCGACATATATGGTTACAATTATGAGTTAGCCGTATTTGTGAGAAAAAAGAATCTCAGCGTCGAAATCTACTCCGAAAAAACTGGTGAAGTCGAAACCCAAAAGCGTATCAAACATCTGCAAAGCGTATCGAACGAAGTTTGGAACGAGTACTTTGAAGCAGACTTAGATGAGGAACAGAACGAAGATACTGTAGATGAAGACTGTTACGAGCAATGGGATGACGGGGACTATGGAGACGAGTATTATTTTGACGACGACGAAGACGATGATGCCTATGACGACGAATGTGCCTAATCTCAAGCTCTAAGTAAACGCCCTGACCTAAATAAAGTCGGGGCGTTTGCCTATTAAAATATTTTATTGTAGTTAGATAGTTTTTTTATGTGCATCTAGTTTATATCTTTATCCAAACAAAGATATAAGTACAATTGTTGCCATAAGTTTTGCAAATCTAAATTCCACTGTTGTAAATTGTTCTTCTGTAACCTCTTTATCTACACTATCTACCATTGTTACCTTACAATAACTTACATTTGTAAATTTAAATCCCATTCTAAATTCACGTGTCTCACCTATTCTAAAGTTATCTATTTTAACATACTTAGTACCAAGTAAAACATCCCTTTTAGAATATAAATCAATTTTTACATATGTTTTATCAATATCGTCTCCGTATATTTCTAACATTTCCTTCTACATATCCATTAACATATGTAGCTTTTGCATCATTTACATTAAGTATTAAATCTTCTCTTCTTTCTATTGTTATATTAATTGGATTATACATTGCTTTTACTGCAATATCTATCATTACATTTGAAAATATAAAAAATAATATAATTAATAAAGCATATATTCCAAAAGTTTTCATTCTATCCATAAATATTACTCCATTTCTTTTTCTTTAAATTACAACATATCAATATTATAGCATAAGCAACATAATTTGTAAACTTATACCTAAGTCAATTCTATACTTTTTCCTAAATATACAGAATATATATATGTCTTATACACCTTTTTACCTAGTGCTTCTTCTAAAGCCTCTTTATAAATAGATAACTGTTTTTCATACTTATCTATTAATTCTTGTTCATTATTTTTAACATAGTCTGTTTTATAGTCTACTAGAATAATATTATCTTGTTCATCAATATAGTATAAATCTATTACCCCTTGAACTAAAATATTTTCTTCTATATCTCCCTTATAGATTTTACTTCCTTTTATATTCATATAAAAAGGCTCTTCCTTATGTATCTCTTTTGCATTTTTTAAACTCATAAATAAATTTGATTTTGTATATGTTAGTAATTTGTCTTTGTTTATTGCTTCAGCTTCTTTTTTCGTTATAATGTTATTTTCTACTAATTTATTTATTTTTCTAGATATCTTTTCATAATCATATTCTTGTTTTTCATCTAACTTTTGAATACATAAGTGCATTAATGTTCCTATTCTTGCTTTTGTTATTTCTATTTCTTCGCTTAGGAATTTAGGCTTTTGTAAACTCTCTTTTTTGTTTTCAACTTTCTCTTCAAACAAAACATTTATATTTTCATTTTCCATTTCTTTAATCTTTGTAACAGAAGATTTTGCCTCTATTTTTGTTGATACTAAATTTCCATATTTCCAATTCAATAGTGCTTTTAAGCTTTCATTTTGAGTATCGTTTATTCTCTCTTTGAGTTCTAAGTTTTCTTTAGGTTCATCTTTATCTTCAAGTTTTAAATTGTTTGAAATCTCATCTTTTTGATATATTTGTAAATCCATAATATCTTTTACCTTAGTTTCATTTTTTAAATAAACTAATTCTAACCAATCAAGATATGATTTATAATTTTTTAGTATATTAGCATTTATGTTTTTTCCATCATATACGTCTAACAAGTCTCTCTTTTTCTTTGTATCTTTTTCGAAATCTTTAGATACACCTGTTATAAATAGTTTTTCTTTTGCTCTTGTTAATGCTACATATAATATTCTCATTTCCTCTGATATTGTTTCTAACTTAGTTTTATATCCTATAGCAACTTTTGCAAGTGTGTTATATTCTATTTTTCTTTCATAATCAATAACTTTAGGTCCCATTCCTATATCTTGATGTAATAATATATTATCGTTCAAATCCATTAAGTTAAATTTTTTACCTGTACCACATAAAAATACAATAGGAAATTCAAGTCCTTTACTTTTGTGAATACTCATAATTCTAACAACGTCTTCATTTTCCCCAATTATTTTAGCAGAATCCATATCTTGATTATTACTTTTTAGTTTATCTATAAAGTTTATAAAATTAAATAATCCCTTAAAGCTTGCGGATTCATAGTCTTTTGCTTTTTCAAATAACATTTTTAGATTGGCTTGTCTTACTTTTCCATTTGGCATAAGACTTACATAATTGTAATATCCTGTGTCTAAATAGATTTGCCATATTAATTCATCTAACGGTAAATACTCTTTCTTATCTCTAAAACTTTGTACTAAACTTAAAAATTTCTCTATTTTAGGTGTTAACTCTGTATCTTTTTCCTTTGCCTTTAATAATGTTTCATAAAAATATGAATGCTCTTTACTAAACCCTTCTACTTTTATTTTTATTAAGTCATTATCGCTAAATCCGCCCAATTTGTGAACGTAATACACTTACAAGGGGTATATCTTGCATTGGGTTATCTATAATTTTTAATAATGACATTATAGTTTGTATTTCTACACTTTCTAAATATGATGCTCCCGTGTCACTAAAAACAGGAATGTTTAGGTCATTAAGTGACTTTTCATACATTGGTCCTAAATTCAAAGTTGCTCTTAACAAAATAACAATATCCTTATATGTAACATCTCTATATCCTACTTTTTTATCAAATACTTGATATTTGCTTTTTATTAATTCTTGTATTCTTTTGGCAACTAATTTTGATTCTAGCATCATATCACTAATATTTTCTGTTTCTTCATTTTCAGCATCTTCTGGTTCTTTTAAGTCAATAACCAAAAGTTCTGTTTTTCCTGCATAATTTACCTTTTCTTCTGGAGCCTCGTAGTTTGCTCCTAGGTTTAAAAATTCTTGTTCATTATAATCAATATCTCCTAGTTTTTTACTCATAATGTTTTCAAAAACTAGATTTGTGATATCTAATATATTTTCCCTACTTCTAAAGTTTTTGAATAATTGTATTTTTAAATTTTCATTTTCGCTTATATCTTCCTTGGTTTTATAGTTTTCATATTTATCTATAAATAATTCTGGTCTTGCTTGTCTAAATTTATATATACTTTGTTTTACATCCCCTACCATAAATATATTACTGCCACTCGAAACAGCATTTAATATATACTCTTGTACAAGGTTACTATCTTGGTACTCATCTATCAAAATTTCTACAAACTTATCTTTATATACTTTTGCAACATCAGTTGGTACATATTCTTCCTCTTCTTTTTTTACTAAAAGTTTTAATGCTAAATGTTCAATATCATTAAAGTCTATTATGTTTTTTTCTCTTTTTTCTTCTTGATATTTATTACCAAATTCTATTATTAAATTTCCTAATGACTTCATTATAGGATACATTGAATTTAAATCTTTTAAAATTACTTTAGAATCATTTACTAAAATCTTATCTCTTATTTTATTAAATTTCTTTTTAACACTATCTCTTTTTTCTTTAGAAATTTCTTTTTCTTCTATAACTATTTTACTATCTCTTGGCCATGTTTCCCATTTAATTTCATTTGCTATATTATACAATTTATCCCAAGAATCTAAATTTGCTTGTAATTCTTCTAAATTTTCTATATCAGTATAAATAGTCCTCGAAAACTTATCTAACTCTATATATTTATCTAAATTTCTTTTTATACTTTTTAATTCTAAAATACATAAAGATAGTTCGCTCTTAAATTCTTCTATTAAGATTTTACCCCATATACTATCAGCAAAATCTATGTCATTAATGCTGAATTCTTCTATTTTTTCGTTTAACCATTGTTCAGGGAATGGACTACTACCGAATAAATCTATATATTTTTAAAATTAAATTTTTTAAAGTTTCATCTCCCCTATAATTTGTATATGTGTTAATAAGTCTTAGAAACTCTTCATCTTCGCTTTCATATTTTGACTCAAAAACATCTTCTAAAACTTCTTGCTTTAGTAGCTCTATTTCTGTTTGATCTCCTATTCTAAAATTAGGAGATACATCTATTTCATAAAAATTATTTTTTATTACTTCTAAGCAAAATGAGTGAATAGTACAAATATTAGATTTTCCCATTAATATGATTTGTTTTTGCATATGCTCATCATTTGGATTTTCATCTAAATACTTATATATGGCTTCCATTACTCTTGAACGCATCTCACTTGCTGCAGCATTTGTAAAGGTAACTACTAATATTTTATCTATATCTATTTTTTGATTTACGATTTTATTAATAATTCGTTCTACTAAAACAGCAGTCTTTCCACTTCCGTGCTGCTGCTGCAACTAAAATATTACTTCCACTTTCATGAATTGCTTGTAATTGTTCGGTTGTCCATTTTACTTCACTCATATTATTTGTTACTCTCTAACCTTTCTTTTTTATCTGTTTACATTATAACACAAGCAATATATATCTTTCTACAATATTCTACAATAAAGTTGTTTAAATATAGAACAACATACTCTTTATGCTATTTAATTTTACTTTTGGATTTTTCTAATAGATTTCTAATAATTTTGGTTTTAAATAATTTTCTTTTTCTGACACTACTCTTAAAATTGTTATTTGATTTTTTTGAATTTTATAAATAACTATGTAATTTTCAAATACGATTTTTCTAAAATCTGTTTTTGTTTTTTTCTCATAATATAATCTCGGATACATCTAAGGCATTTCTTGTATATTGATATATGTTTTAAGTATCTTTTCTCTTAGTTTTATTAATCTATTTTTAGACATTCTATAACTTAATCTTTTTAATTCTTCTTCTGCCAAGTCCGATACAATTAATTTATATTTTAATGCCATATAATCGCTCCATTTCTTTTTTATATTCTTCTAAAGTATATGTTTTTCCTCCATTTGCCAAATATTCTTCTCCTTCTCTTATAGCATTCATTATATATTCTTTATACATTTCATCTCCTTTTCTTTTTAATTCTATCTTTTTCAAAATATTAGCTTTGTAAGTTTTAAATATACCTTTAGAACTATTTATAGATAATTGTCTTAACATATTCTCACCACCTTCGTATTTAAATTTATCATATTCCCAAAATTTATGCAATACAATTTGTCAAATATTTTTCTTGTTCAAAATACTCTAATCAACGTATTAACTTAAGACTTTTTGTTCATACTATAAGCATATAAAATTATGGAGGTTTTAATTATGGATAAAAATAATAAATCTATCTTAGATGAAATTCACAAAGGTGCAAAAATGGGTATGGATAGTATTTCATATGTAGCCGAAAAAGTTGGTGATGAAAATTTTAAAGACAATTTAACTTACCAATATAATGAATATGGAAACATATTAGAGCAAGTAAATAACGTATATCAAAAATATGGAGATATCCCAAACGATAATGATATTATGGCAAAAACTATGTCTTGGACTGGTATTCAAATGAATACTATAAAAGATAAAAGTAATTCTCATATTGCTGATATGTTAATTCAAGGTACTACAATGGGTATAATTGAATGTAGAAAATTATTAAACAATAACCCAAATGCTGATGCAGAAATAGTACAAATTTTAGATAATTTTGTAAAGATGCAGGAAAACAGTGTTGAAAAACTTAAAACCTTTTTATAATATATTTACATTAACTGTAATACTTCATAGCTTAATACAAATTATTTGTACTCCCAGTCACTTATAAGATTGACTGGGATTTTTACATAATTTATTAATATTGCAGCTTATCCTATTAGTTATGAATTGTTATTTTTTACATTTTTGTAAATTCGATTTTTTATGCCTTTTATAAATATTTTCCCTTAAAAAAGAAAAAATATTTGTATATTAATTTTTTGGGAGGAAAATATGAATCAAATTTTATCTACTTATAAAAAAGATAATAATTTAACCCCATCTATGAATAAAAAAAGAAAAAAGTCTGTTTTTTTTAAATTCCAATTTATAGTTTGTAGTATAATTGCAGTATCTATTAGTTCATATTATGCTTATTCCTTGTATGAAAATAATAAAAAAGAAGCTGTTTCGCAAAAATTAGCAAATAACTTTAACATAACAACTCTTTATAGTGATACTGCAACTTATTCTACTACAAGTATCTCTTCTCGGTAATATGTATATAGCTGAAGGAACTAATTTTAATGTAATTGGATTAATTGAAATTAAGAGTATCAATATAAATTATCCTATTATATCAAGCTATAATAATGATTTATTAAAAATTGCTCCTTGTAGATTTTATGGACCTATGCCAAATGAAGTTGGAAATATGTGTATTGCTGGTCATAATTACAATAGTTATAAGTTTTTTAGTAGGTTAAAAAATTTATCAAATGGTGATATTATAACGATATTTGATTTATCGCGGAGGAAAGGTTAATTATTCAGTATATTCAAGCTATGAAACTAATTATGATGATTTAGAATGTATGAATCAAGATACAAACGGAAAAAGAGAAATTACTTTAATCACCTGCAATAATATAAAAAATAGAAGAAGAATAATAAAAGCAACTGAAAAAGTATAATTCTTTTATCAGTTGCTTTTCTAAATCATTTAAAGAAGGTTAAAACTCCAACCCTCTTTATGAACTATATTATTAATACTCTAACTAAATATTTTTGTAATCACTAATTTTTTTATAAGCATAAACTGCTGATATTGCAAATACAGCTATTGTTAATATTATTATATAGTCATTCTCACCAGTTTGTGGTAAATTAGTATTAGTGTATGTGCTTGTATTATTAGTAGGAATACTTGTATTTGTGTTAGTCTCAGTATTGGTATTTTCTGTTGGAGTAGTTGGTACTGGTGTTTGTTCATCTCCAGTTATTACTATTGTGTTATCGTTTGTAGCAAATGCTACTGTTGTTCCTAATAAAATTACTACCACCATCATTAAAAAAACTTTTTTTAAATTTGTCATATGAATTCCCTCACTTACTTTTATTTATTTAATAATATTATTCTTATTCTAAAAATATTTATACTACATAATTTATTTTTTTGCAATACTTTTTTATATTTTTTATCAAATATATTTTGTTTGTAATATATTTGTAGTATAATGGTAATATTAATAAAAAAAGGAGTACATATGCATATAAATTATACTGAAAAATTAGAATTTAATAAAATAACAAATATTTTACGCGATTATTGCGTAACAAATATTGGAAAAGCTATAGCTAAAGATTTACATCCTGAAAACAAAAAAGAAGTAGTTTCTTATCTTTTAAAAGAAACTACGGAAGCAACCACATTAATATATAAAAAGAAACTTCCAACATTCGTAGAAATTATAGATTTTGATTATATCCAAAAGATGTTACAAAGTGGTTCTTCCCTAAATGCAAAAAACTTATTAGAAGTTGTACGTATTTTAAAACTATCAAACAATTTAAAAGAATATTTTTTAGAAGATAATAAAGATAGTAACACATCATTCCCTATTCTAGATAAATATTTTTCTTCATTTTATATAAATCCATGTATTCGGTACTGAAATTGAAAAATGTATTTTAGATGAAGACAATATATCAGACAATGCTTCAAGTGAACTTTTGAATATTAGGAGAAAACAAAGGAATTTAGAACAAACTATAAAAGATAAATTAAATTATTTTATCCATTCATCATCATACTCTAAATATATACAAGAAAGTGTAATTACAATCAGAAATGACCGTTATGTTGTTCCTGTAAAAGAAGAATATAGAACGATGATTAAAGGATTTGTTCATGATATTTCTGCAAGTGGTTCTACTGTATTTATTGAACCTATGAATATTTTTGAATTAAATAATGAAATTGCAAATTTAAAACTAGATGAATTAAAAGAAATTGAAAAAATTCTTTTTAAATTATCTACTCTACTTTTCCCTATTGTATCTGAATTAAAAACAGATGTAGAGCTTATAGGAAAACTAGATTTTATATTTGCTAAAGCTAAATATTCTATTAAATTAAATGCTATAGAACCAGAATTAAATGACGATAAATTTATAAATCTAATATCCGCAAGACATCCTTTTATAGATGAAAATTCTGTAGTACCCATTAATATAAACCTTGGAATCAATTTTTCTACATTAGTAATTACAGGTCCAAATACTGGTGGAAAAACTGTAACTTTAAAGACTGTTCGGTTTACTTAGTTTAATGGCTTGTAGTGGTCTTCACATACCTGCAAAAGATAAAAGTAGTATATATGTGTTTGACAATATATTTGCAGACATTGGTGATGAACAGAGTATTCAGGAATCTTTAAGTACATTTTCTGCACATATGACTAATATTATAGAAATACTAAATGGTTCTACTTCAAATAGCTTAGTTTTACTAGATGAATTAGGCTCACGGAACAGACCCAATTGAAGGTAGTTCTCTTGCAATTAGTATCTTGGAAGAATTCTTTAATAAAGGCAGTCTTGTCATTTCCACTACTCACTATCCAGAAATAAAAAACTATTGCTTGGTACATAATGGTTTTGAAAATGCTAGTTCTGAATTTGACTTGGAAAATCTTAAACCAACATATAAATTATTAATTGGACTTCCTGGTAAAAGTAATGCCTTTTCTATTAGTAAAAAGCTTGGACTTCCCGAAAAAATAATAGAAAGAGCAAGTAGTTTTATAAGTTCTAATGATATTAGTACTGAAGAGTTATTAAAAAATATATATGATGATAAAATCGCTATTGAAAAAGAAAAAGAAGAAATAGAAAAAAATCTAGTACAAGCAGAGCTTTTAAGAAAATCATATGAAACAAAAAATAGTAACTTAAAAGAAAAAGAAAATACTATTATAGAAAAAGCAAAAATCGAAGCAAGAAAATTATTAGAAGATGCAAAACTTAAAGTAAGTAATGCCATACAAGAAATCAATAATGCTGATAACAGTTCTTTAAAAAACTTGAATAATATTAGAAACACTTTAAACTCTTCTATAAAAGAAACAGTTACACATTCTACTAGTGCAGATGAACAAATATCAAATATTAGCGAATATGAAATTTATATTGGTATGCCTGTTTTTATTAAAAACTTAAATCAGAATGGAATAGTAACTTCTTTAGTTAATAAATCAAATGAAATACAAGTACAAATTGGTAGTGTTAAAATGATGGTAAATTTATCTAATATTGCAAAATCTAATATAAGTAATTCTGTAAAACAAAACAATAACAACACTTCTTATAAAACAAATAAAACAAGAAGTGCAACTAGTGAGATTAATGTTATTGGATACAATGTAGAAGAAGCAATTTTTGCTATTGACAAATATTTAGATGACTCTAGCCTTGCCAAATTACAAACTGTTCGAATTGTTCATGGTAAAGGAACTGGTATTTTAAGAAAAGGAATTCATAAATTCTTAAAAACAAATCCACATATAAAAAGTTATAGACTTGGTACTTATGGTGAAGGTGAAATGCGGAGTCACTGTTGTAGAATTGAAATAGAAGGTGGATTTTAGCCACCTTCTTTAGTCCTTTAGAAATGTTTTCCTCTTTTTCTTGAAGTTGTATTTTCTTCTTTTAATACTTCAAATGTATCTTCTACATCGTCATTTTCTTCATTTTTTGACATTCTTTTTCTATTACTAATTTCATTTTTTTCTGTTATTTTATTTTTTAATATGCCTGCAAAATCAATTCCTTTTGCTTTATTCTCTTTTTCATCATTGTAAGACTTTTCTCCAGTAGGTTCTTCTTTTGTTTCTACTTCAATATTTTCTTCAAAATCAATTTTTGATGCACTCTCTTCTTTTCTTAATTTCCTATTTCTTGCTAAATCTTCTAAAACCTTTTCTTTTTCATATTCTAGTTGATTATTATCAAATGATTCTGTCTCTTCATCATTTTCTTTTTTGTTTCTATATTTAATTAAAACAAATATAATTGCTACTACAGCTATTAATGCTATAACTCCTACTATTACTACTTTTATAATAGTTTTTGAGTCATCTCCCCCTGTGTTTGGTGTTTCATCTTTAACTGGTGTAGTAACAGCCTCTATTTCTTCAGCTTCTTTATTTACTTTAATTTTATATTCAGCTGTTTTTTCTCCATCTTTTGATTTTACAATTATAGTTATAATATTTTCTCCGTAATCTAGATTCTCATTCCCTTTAATTTCAATTGTATATTCTTCTTTATCTCCAATTGCTTCAATATCTAATTCTGTAATATAATTTTGTTCTTTTGGTATGTTTAAACTATATTCATAAACTTCACTTGAAAAGTCTGGTGTTAACACAAAGTCTACTTTTTCATCTTCTTCATTAATACCTTTAATAGTTAAACTTTTTAAAGTAACTTTTGTCTCTTCTTTCTCGTCTATAACATTTGGTGGTGTTTCTTCTTCTTTCTTTTTATTAGTTACTATTATTGTATATGTTTCATCAAAACTTCCAGTAATTGTTATCTTGTTAGTTCCTTCATTTAATTTAACCTTTTGTGATGCTCCACTTTTAATTTTATGTGTTTCTTTATTTGTACTATTAGTAATTGTACATAATGAACCATCGCTTGTTTTTGGAAGTAATGTAATTTCTTCTTGGTCTTCTACTGTAACAGATAAATTTGTTTTTAATTGTTTTATATATGTAGTACTATTAATTTTTAATGATTGTAATTTAACTTTTTCAGGTTCTGGATTTGGTGTTTGAGTTCCACTTGAAGTATTACCTCCTGATGTATTACTATTTCCATTATTATCAGTTGGATTATTTGGATTTTCTGCTTGTGTTTTTTCTTTAACTGTTACTGTTACAGAAGTATTAATGTCCGTTTTCTTTGTTCCTTCTCCTGAAGGTTCAGATACAGTCCCTATTAATTTTATTATTTTTTTCCCTACTACAGATGTATCTAAATTTATAGTTTCTGTTTTATTTCCTACCATTCCATCAGATGTAACATCAGCATATTTTTTTGTTGCTATTCCATCTCCACTTGCTGTTAAGCTCCAAGAAGCTGCATTTATATTGATTGATAAAGTTACTTTGCCTCCAACTTCTACTTCTTTATTATCCGCTGTAATTGTTGCCGTTGCTGCTTCTACCTTTGAAGTAATAAATAAACTCATAAACATAATTGTTATAAATAGTGAAATCTTTATAACTTTTTTCATTTCTCTTCCCACCTTTAAATATTTATTTTTATTTGATCTAATAAAAATCTTTTTAATTGTAATAAATCATCAGAATCGACATTTCCATCTTTAGTTATATCGGCTGCTTTCTTCTTCGTTTCATTCAATTTTGTTGTTTCTAATAATGCCATCTTTGTAACTAATAAGTCATCTGAATCTATATAAGCATCACCATTCACATCTCCTAGCACTACCAAAATATATTCTTTATTATTCTTTGTATCTTTTAGTTTATATCCTGTACCAATTTTTTCTGTATCTGCTATTTTCTTTCCATCTTTTGTAATTTCATACGATGTAATCCCAAGTTCATTTGCCATTTGCTTTGCCGTTATATTTGGTATAGCTTTTACATTATTTCCTTCTATTTTTGCTATTTTTTCCTCTTCACATGGAGCTAAATATTTACTTGCAATATATCCCTCTACACCTGAAGATAATTTTACTTTGTCCCAATCATATCCATCTGCATATGTACATTTCCTTTGGATGACCATTACTTTTTCATCTAATGTGTTCATAGTTGCGAGTATTCTACCAGATGTTGATGGAGTACTTCTTACTCTTACTCCTGTCCCTGTCATATAATACATTTTTCCGCTTTCTTCGTTAATATTGCTTGGCAATTTATTTGTTTTTGGCATATTATTATATATTGGTATAACAAAGTTTAGTTTTTCATTAATTATATTTGCATTAACATATGTATTATATAGTTTACTTGTTTGGCTTGTTGGATCTTGAATGTTTGTCATATATTGGTGTCTAAAACATTTACTAGAGCTTATAGTTTGTGATTGTCCAGATTTTAATATTGTAACACCTACTACATCCCATTTATAAAAATATGCTGTATTCTGTCCTGCATTGGTATATGAATTTGCAAGTAGTTTTGCTCCTCCAACAATTGCTTTATATTGATCATTCCATGGTATTAGTAATTCATTTTTTTTCTCTTGTGTCATACTAGGTGTCCCATTTTTAGCATACTCTAATCCTTTTGCAATAGGGCTTCCCCCATCACTTGCTGCATAATTATAAAAATTGTAGTATCCTTCATATCCAGAATATTTTCCAGTAACTGAATCGCTACCTTTTGAGCCAACTTCTTGTATTATTTTTGTTGCTATACTATAAGGACTCATTCCGCTTTGTTTTGCTGCTTCTAAGATAATTTCCTCATATGACATCTCTTTTTCAATACCTGCGACTGTAACTTTTACTTTTTTATTTTCCATAAAAGTACCTTTAATTACGCTTGATACTCCGCTGCACTGTATGAATTTTTTCATTATATGATATCTCTAAAAATTGAAATATTTTTACATCACTTGATAAAAAGTTTCTTGGATCCATATAATATTTGATTATATCAGCCGATGCACAAGCATATCCTGTTGCAACATTTCCACAACTACACTTCCATAGTGGATCTGCACTATTTATAACTCTATTATGTCCATGGTCTGTTTCATTTGCTACTAGTTCATTCCAATCTATTCCTGTATAATATGCATCAAATGTCCAATTAGGATGATAACTTTGTATTTCTTTTAAATAGTTTTTATAATCTTCTGGGAAAGCTTCTATCCCACTTTTAACATATTGAGTATATGTACTTGCAGCTTCTGTAGCATTAAATAATCCTATAATGCTATATGTGAGCATACACAAAACAAGTACTACTATTAATGTTTTTTTATTAAAAAGCTTGATAAAATATAGCATTTTAACCTCCAAATTCGTTTCTAAAATTGTCCAATTTTGGTATTATAAGTATATCATTGTTGTAAAATGTAAGTCAATGAATTTGGGCTTTGTAATAAAAATGTAATATTGTTCTTCTAAATTCAATTTAATCAATATTATATTTTTTATTAGCTCTTAAATATTTTTTTACTTCGCTTTTTATATCTTTTATATTATTATCTTTACATATTCTTATTAATAATCTTAACATTTGTTCATTAGTATTACTTTCTTTCATCAATTCTTTTAAAACTTTTTCTTCCATATCATACCTCTTTTTCATTTCCAGTTTTTTCCTTTTTTGTCGAAAATATCTGTTTGACTTTTTGCACATTACGAGGTATACTATAAATGCATATACCTAGTATATGTGTATTAGTGAGGTAAGATAGAGGAACTTTCCAGGGTTTCTATCTTATCTCATTTGCTTTTTACATTCTATTACATTATCCTACAAAAATCAAGTAAAACTTTTCGACAATTCTGTAAAAAAATGGTGAAGTATGCAGATTTTTCAAGTTGTTCATTTCCATTTTATTCCGTTTTGAAATTGATTAATCTATCTAATAGCTGACGTATCTTTATAGTTTCTTGACTATTAATTTTCGTTTCATCTATTGATTCTTGTAATAGTTTTTTTAGTTTAGCAATGTCGCTTGTAGCGACATAAATTTGTCTGATTTCTACTCCAAGTGCAATAGAAATTTTGTATATTGTTTCAAAACTCGGATTCACTTTTTTATTATTCTCTAACTCTGCTATATAATTTCTTGAAACACCACTTCTTTTACTTAATTCTTCTTGTGTTATTTTCCTTTCCTCTCTCAATTCTTTTATTAAAAATATAAACATCTAAAATCACCTTAAAAAGTAGTATGTCTATATTTCACTATATTATGTGACACAATCTCCTTTGCTTCGACTTTTTTCTACATTATAGCATATTAATATATCAAAAGTTAGTGTGGAGCATAATTTTTTTTAATAGGTTAGTAATTAAAGTAAACTTCTAAAGAATTCACTTCAATTACTAACCTATTAATCTTCTATATCAAAATATGTTCTAAATATAGAGAATGCTATGTCTAACTGATCTGTTATTTTTCTATTATCACATTCTAATTCTTTTTCAATTTCTCTATACTTCATTTCTTTTATAATTCTCATCTCGTAAAACATATATGCTTTTGGCGCATGTTTATTTAATCGTCTTTCAAATTCTTGCATTTTCTCTTCATTTATATGTTTACTTCTAAATTCTATCATTTTATCATATTTTGATTTCTTATACATAAATCCCTCTGCAAATATATCTCCAATTTTTAGTCTCTTACCACTATTACTTTTTGATAAAAAGATAGCACTTAAGAAAGTACTTATTATAGCTAAATCAAAACCATACATTAATACTAAAAAATTAGACACCATTATTAATGTACTCATTACTATACATTTATATGTATTATCATAATGCATTGAATCTCTAATTGCTCTTATTACTATAAATTCTAAAATAATTAAAATAGATTCTGTTAAATCATTTTTCATTATTGTACTTATGAATAATAAAATTATTACTTCAAATATTGTTAAATTTATTTGCTTTATTTTTTCCATTTATTTTCCCTTCTAAATGGGAATATCCACACTAAAAGTGTGGGTAATTCCTATTCAATTGTACTTGTATTTATATTTCCTTTATTTGTTAAAATTATTGCTGAAAACATTACCATACTTAGTGCTATCTTTATATCAATCTTTATTAATAAAAAGAATGATATAAAGACCAAAGTACTCCATATTAAGCATTTACGCCAATCTTTATAATGTAATTGTCCACCTAACGCATTAGTTGTTAGTGCAAAAAACATTAATATTAATATCATATCTTGTATTGAAACCTTTAAAATTGTTCCAAATATGTAAATTATTAAAAGCTCTATAATATTAAATATTATACTTGGCAATAATCTTAATACTTTTTTCATTTTATTCTCCTTTTTCAGTATCACAGAATATTAGTATTGAACCTATTGGCCAATCTTCCATAAAGTCGCCTCCTATCTACTTATATTTAAAATTGCTATATTTAATATGACTATAGCAATATTTAGCAAAATAACACTTATAACTCTTAATGTAATGCTTTTTATGTTTCTTTTAATTTCATCATTTCTATTCCAAAGTATATAATATTTCTTATATATTTTGTTAAAACTATTTTTAAATAGAAATGGTACAAACAATAAAATTCTATCTAATACATATAATGCACAATATCTAACAAAATTATCATTTACCAAGTAAGACATAATAAATGCTAATATATAAACATAAGCGAATGATAAAGATATTATAAATACATCTATTATTTGAATTCTGTCACCATATAACAATTTTAATATTACATAAATGCTTGCTACAAACATCAAATAATATAATGGTTGATATTTTGATATTAATATAAATACAAAATATGATAACCCTAGCAATATTCCTAATTGTAATTTCTTTTCTTTTAAGTTTTTCGTATATGTTAGAAAAAATGTAAAATATGCGATTTCTGGAATCAACCCTAAGAATATACTTACAATATAGTATAACACCACTATCTCCTCCTTTGTGACCTATTTAATATTATGAGGTTCAAATAAAAATATGACTATAAATTTAGGAAACTTTATTTGATTTATGTTGACAGCATTTACATAATGTTATATAATGAAAATGAACATACTTACAGTGTGTCAACAATAGAGGAGATAGTCTGGCTGCGAACTTGACCTATCTCTTCTATTTCTTTTTACTTATAAAATTATGTTTTTAGTGTAACACATATTTGTACCAAAATTCAATCTGTTTTGACATATTTTTTGAATTTTTTTCCACATAACTACAAAAATAGACCATTTTTTATTTTATATGCTATTTTTATACTATATCAATCATATCTCATTTCTTACAATTTAATATATATCTTAATTCCTCTTGTTTTATAAGCTCTTTAGTGTATGCTAATAATATATTTCGACTATATCATTATACTGTAGAGAATTCTTTACTTTTTTATGTGCTTAAATTTCTATAAATTGTTAATTTTGATTTTAACATATCATCAATTGCAATTTCTGATATGCCTATGTGACATATTCCTATAAAATACCAAATTAATGGCTTTCCCTCTTCTTTTGCTGTTTCTTTTGGTAATTGTATAGCCCAATATCCATTTGTTTTTGCATCTTGAATTGCTTTTAATTCATCATATTGTTCTTCTGTAACTAAAAGTTCAATTTCAATTGTTTCTACCTTCTTTCCTCCTTGTGATTGTATTTCATCGTCAATATTAAATGCTGAATAAGTAATAGGCTCTGGCATTGTTAAAAATCCTGATATACTTTCTACAAAAGCTACTTGTTTTCTTGTATCCTCTTCTACTATTTTTTCTAAATCATTTGCATAAAATAATCTTGTTAATGTATTTGTTTTTGATTTCATAATAAATTTCTCCTTAAATTTTTAATTATACTTCTATAACTTATCTACCATCTTTTGTATTAACATTTGTTTACTTCTAAATTAAATACTAAAATAATTTGTTTTTATTTACAAAAAATTAATAACACTATCTAATATAATAACTATTATTTTTAAACTTTCTACTATAATTAATATAGTTTTATACTTTATTATTTATAGATTAATATTTTACTTATATTTTATTTTTATAATTTTTTATTCTATGTCATTCTTAGACAGCTTTCGACATCTTCTTATGCTATAATACATCTATTATCACTAAAGAAAAGGAGTATTATTATGAATAACAAAGAAATTATTGGAAAAGAAGTAGGAACTGTTTCTGTTTCAATGTATGAAGAAACTGAAACTGGACTTCCAATTTTTTATATTCAAACCGAAAATAGACATATGCTACCTATTTCTCGTGCTATTGAACATACTTTAAATAATATAGACTAAGTCTTATACTTAGTCTTTTTATTTGCAACTCTTCATTTATACCTCCTCATTATTCAACATAATAAAAGAGCCAACTTATAGATAGGGCTCTTTATTATGAATACTTAAATTATTAAATAAAATACAAGTGTTTTAATAGTTATTTTAAAGATGCTTTTATAATTTTTCATACTACTATTTTAACATAGATTTTTAGTAAAAAAAGGTCAGAATTAGATCATTTTTTTCATTTCTTCATATACTGTATAAATTAATTCTCTTTTTCTTCTTTTAAATGTTTCTTCACTTATGTGCATTTCATCAATTATTTCCCATTTGTTTTTACTCTTTACATATAATTGTTCAAATATATATTTACTATCATTACAAACTAATTCTAGGGTTTGTATAACTGCTTTATACTCTTTTAATGATTTTTGCAACTGTTTATTTTCTTCTAATTTTATGTATTGATTAAATACTGGATCTGATATACTATATGGAGCTTTTGGTATTATTGTATTTTGTGATATAGATATACTCATTATATCAGCTCTTATATTTATTATATTAATACAGTTATAGTTATATTTCTTCAATATTTCTACTGCATTTCTGTAATCTTCTTTTGCCAATCTCATTATACCCCTCCTTGTATAATATTTGTTTTAAAATTAATTTACTATTTTCTATGTTGATTATTTATTATATATTCTTTTAGTAGACTTTTGTAGTAAAAATTTTTTAAGATTTTTTCTGTTAGTATATTTTTGTCTACTGATAGTGTACTATATTTTAAGAATATTGTCAAGCACTTTCCTATTTCATCATTATATTAGTAAGCTTATCCGTTCTTTTTATACTCTAAAAAACTTTTTTATAAAATGTTGAAAAGTATACTTTAAGTATGCTATAATATAAATTATAAGGATGTGAAATTATGAATAGAATAAAACTATTAAGAGAAGAATTTGGATATACTCAACAAGATTTAGCAAATAAATTACAGTGCTCAAAAAGTGTCATTGGCCTTTATGAAAATGAAACTCGTAAACCTAGCTTGGAAGTGCTAGTTAAATTATCTCAAATTTTTAAATGTAGTATAGATTATATATTATATAAAACTAATGTAAGGATTGCAGCAGATACTATAAAAGAACAATTTAAGTTAAAGTACTCTAAAGAAATAGAAGGACTTACTGAAGAAGAAATAGCAGATGCACTTAGATTTTATAAAAAAATAAAATACGGAAAATAGTAATGAAAAAATCAAAAAAAGTCCAACCCCTAAGAGTTGGAATAAGATTTTTGTGTTCATCAAAATTTTTATAGTCCTAAAATTAAGTTATTTCAAGACTTTCAAAAAGTTCGACGAAAATTGTCTGTGGTGCGGTTTTCTTACAGGTTACGAACTTTTTATTCTCTTTCTTAATTATGAATTTATTATACATAACTTATTATCAAAAATCAATAGCAAAATTGCATTTTCACGAGCAGTCGCAAACTTTTGTTTTAAAACATATTGACTTTTACTTATGAACACTATATAATTTGGAAAGAATAGGAAGTGATAAACATACATGGATATAAATAAAAACATTATAAATTTAATAAAAAGAAATGATACAAAATTTAAAAACATAAAATTTATGCAAGATGAAAAATTAAAAAAGGAATTCTTTACCTCTTTAAAAAATTATGAATTTAAGTTAACTGAACAATCTGCCTATGAAATTGCTTTATGGATAGAATCAAATGAAAAACATTTATCAGCATCACAGAAAAATAACTTTACTAAATACAGTTTAGGTGAAATTCTTTTGGTTGATTTAGGTTGGAATAATTATGATAGAGAATTTGCATATATTCATCCTGCTATTGTCATAAAAGAAACTGCTACAAAAATATTTATAGTACCTTGTTCAAGTGGTACACCAAGGAAAGACAAAAATGGTAATATTTATCCAGAATTTGAAGTTGGAACAACTAATGATGGCTTTCAAAGAAACACGGTAATTATGCTATATGAAGCTAAATATATCGACAAAAATAGAGTTATTTCAAGGTTAGGTAAAACTTCTAATCAATTTTTTGATAAAATCTATAATAAGTTATTTGAGCAGATATTTGAACCAATACATTATAAAATGCAAAAATTAGAAAATAATCAATAATAATCTTGTTTTTGCATATAATAGTTATATGAATATAAAAAGAAATTTTTATATTTCGATTGACTTATCGTTTTAGAAATGCTATACTAAATATAGATATTTGAGGCGGTATGCCAATGCCATAGGTTTTAGACCTATGATGAAAAGTTAAATAGCTGAATGCTTGATGACAAGTGTTCAGCTATTGCTTTATTATATTTTCTTTCCTATATTATTTAATTTAGTTTCTAATTCTAACCAGTTATTAACTCTTTCAACGGTTGTAGGAATATTTTTATTAACATTAGATGTAAATACTATGCTTTTTATTCCTATATTTTTAACTGCTTCACAATGTTCTATAGAATCATCTATCATTAAATCAATTTGATTATCTATACATAATTGCGCCTTATCAATCGCATTAAATATTATGTTAGTATATTTAATATTATTATCTTCTAAAAACTCTTTAGTTACTTTTTCAGACCCTCTAAAAAATTCTAAATTTTCTCCTCGTGCAGTTATAAGATATATTTCATTTTCTTTATCTAATAATTTTTGGATTACTTCCTTTACATTATCTTTTAATGTTACTTTTTGAAATACTCTAAGATAAGTATCCATACAAAATGCTATTATTTCTGGATCTGAAGGATTTCCTTTCATGATTTCTTTCATATGTTCTCTTAACTTTTGGCTATTGTTATTTTTCATAATATATTCTTCAATAATTTCTGAGGTATTTGTAATAACATCATCAATATCTATTCCTATTCTCATTAATTTTTACCTTTCTTCTTCCTCTTTTATTTTATATCTATCATGAAGTATTGCAAATAATTTTTCCCATTCTTCTGGGTGATTTACAATATCTTTATCTTTGTTTTTTACCATTCTTTCAAAATCTTCATAATATATATTTTGTATCCCACTTACTTCTTCTTGTTGCAGTTTTAATTTATCAATATCTAAATCTGCTTCTATTAAATACACATCATAAAACATATTATCTAAAAATCTTCCGTCATTTTCAATTACTTCTTGTGAAAAGGTGAATAAATATTCTAATTTTGAAGTGTCCAAGTTTTGTCCAATTTCTTCAGAAATTTCTCTTTTAATCCCTTCTAATTCATCTTCCCCACTTACTGGATGTCCTGCAACTGATACATATAGTTTATTAGGATATACATCTTTATTTGGACTTCTTCTTTGAATTAGTAATTCTTTCTTTGAGTTAATAATCCATATATGAAATCCTTTATGCCAATCTCCATTACTATGAACTTCTTTTCTCGGTTTAACTTCTCCTGTCTTGTTTCCATTTTTGTCTAAAATATCTAATACTTCCATAATCTTCTCCTATAAAATTTATTCTTTTAGATTATAACAAAATTTAATTCTTTTATCAATAGCTTAGAAGCCATTTACAATTTTAAAAATAATAATATTTACCTATTAACTTTAAAATTTATACTATTAAATAAATATAAAGCAACTTTATTTTGCTGTGCCCAATCCATTTCCATAATTTTGCTTGATACAAAAATTATATAAGGGTAATTTGCAAAGTTGACAGTAGTTGTTCTGTATTCAATATTAATTTCTTTTAGCAAACTATCAAATTCTTTATACATTTCTTTTTTATCATATTCTAAATTAGTATGACTGTAATTATCACACATACATATTGCTAATCTTAATTTATTTTCTAAATCCATATCTTTTATCATTTCTATTACATAATTTACTTTTTCATCATTCATATTTTTTATTCCTTTCAATTTTAATTTTTTTACTACTTTTAGGAGTATGGGGTGTAAAAACCATTTTGGAATTTGGCGTGTAGACAAATTCATTGCTTGCTGGGACAGTAATTTGCATTTGCGGGAGTACAAATGCAGTGCTTGCTAGGACACGAATTTTTAAATTCTAAAAAATTGCATTTTTTCCTGCGTTAGTTTTCAATTCATTTTTTGTAAAATTTTTTAAATAATTTATACAATTTCTGATGTAATTCTTGGTATTAATGTTAAATAATCTACTATATTTTCATTTTCAATATATGGACAATTTATAATTCCATTATCATAAAAATTTTGTTTTAGTAGTTCATTATATATCGTTAAAGTTGCATTATCATACTCATTATTTGCAATTTTTGTATTAGAAAATACAAAATAATCTTCTTGTAACTTCTCTAATTCTTGTTTAGTAATTGCTTCTTTATAAATAAAGCCTATGTTGTTATTTTGTAAGATTTCATATAGATATTCTATATAATCTTTGCTACTTTTTGAGATAAATTCTTCTGTAAATTTAATATTTGTTATCTCAATATTGTAGTTTTTATCTCTTTTAATTTCGATTGTATCAATTAATCTTTTAATCAATTCTTTTTTAGATTTTCTATTTAAACTATCAAAAATAAATGCAAAACCTAATCTGTTTTGAAAGACAACTTCATCACTTCCAATGTCGCAATCTAATTTTTTCAATAGTTCTATTGTATATTCTTTATAATCATTGTTAGGATCAATCTGTTGTTTTTTCTTATTTAAGTTTTCAATTTCTTTCTTAATAACATCATTTTTATAGTTAATAATTTCAACATTTAAAGTAGAACTCAAATATAAATCTACTAACTTTTTCTCTTGCATTTTTAGTTTTTCAATGGCTTTTTCTATATCTTTAATATCTTTTGTCTTAGTTGAATTGCATACTATAATTTCATTATCCATATCATACATATATCTTGTTAATTCATTTAAAACTCGTGTTAATTTTTCTTCTATTTTGTCACAGTTATAATGAAATCCTTTTGATTTACAATTAGGATTGTTGCAAGTTACATGATAATATACTTTTTGATTAGGCTTTCCACTATTTTTAAATGAGTTTGTAGATGACATTATTTTGCCACAAGTAGGACATTTTACAATGCCAGTAAACAAATGAATATGCTCTCCATAATTAGGATGTTTGTTCTTTTCTAATCTTTTTCTTGTAATATCCCAAGTATTTTTATCAATAATTGGCTCACAATAATCATCAACATATAGAACATCTTGTGCTTTTCTTTTTGTTTTTCCATAAACAAAAGTACCTATATAAATTGAATTTGTTAGTATTTTATATACTTTATCGCTGTTCCATTTTCCTTGTCTTAAATATGCGTTTTTTTCATTCAAAGTATTAGAAATACCTCTTATTGAACATCCATCTTTATATAGTTCAAATATTTCTTTAACTACTTGTGCTTCAATAGGCTCTATTTCTAAATGACCTGTTTCACTATTTCTAATATAGCCATAAGGTGCTTTTGCTGGGTGTACCTTTTCTAGTGCCATTTCTTCCATTGCTCTTTTTGTTCTTGCTCCAATTTCTTTTCTTTCTCTTTGTCCAAATACTAAATTCATTCCAAATATCATTTCACCATTCGCAGTAGATACATCATAAGGCTCCAATATTAACTCTATTTTGACCTCATGTTCTTCACAATAATTTAAAAGCCAAAAGCCATCATAGTTATTTCGAGTAAGTCTATCTACTTTAATAGCAACTATTACTTCGATTTTGTGTGATTTAATGTCTTTTAATAATCTTTGCATTTCTGGTCTCATTAAATCTTTTCCAGAATGTCCTGCATCATTATATACATCTACAATATCATAACTGTTTT
>CAOJFV010000005.1 GCA_948434985.1 uncultured Clostridium sp. | reverse complement strand
AATTTTTCCTCAAGTGAATTAAATTTACCATCAAATTTTTCCTCAAGTGAATTAAATTTACCATCAAATTTTTCCTCAAGTGAATTAATTTTGCTATCAAATTTTTTCTCAAGGGAATCAAATTTATGGTTAATTTCATTCAGCATATTAAGAATAACAGAAAATTCTGTATTTGCCATTGGGTATCACCTCCTCTTTTTTATAAAATGTAAATCCCAATGTCCGCTTCCCTTAGATAAGATAATACCATATGAAAATATAAAAGTCAACAGAAAAATACAAAAAGACAAAAATAAAATAATTCTATAATTTAAAACTATGTGGTAATAAATCATTTATAGAGTATTGTTCTATTTCGTCATTTTCTCCAAAACAAGCATAAATTTTAAAATCATTATCTACATATTGATTCATAAATTGTCTACAATAACCACAAGGAAGACAGGTTTCTAAAACAGTAGAATTTTTTAATCCACCAACAACTACAATATATGAAAATTCACGTTCTCCTTCTGATAATGCTTTAACAAAAGCTGTACGTTCTGCGCAAATACTTTGTATTCCATCATTTTCAATATTACAACCAGAATAATATTTACCTGATTTAGTAACAAGGCAAGAACCAACGTAATATTCTTTAGCACAAGCATTAAGCCTTGCTTCTTTTGCAATTTTTATTGCTTTAGCTATATCCATATTATCACTCATTTCTAATAAATTTATGTTTATTATATTTATTGCAAACATAAAAGTCAATAAAAAATAAAATAAAATCTTCAAATTAATTTTTATTTGAGATATAATAAGACAAGCAAAAAGGAGAGTGAATTCATATGAAATTAGGAGTTGCATTTTCTGGTGGAGGAGTAAAAGGAGCAGCACATATTGGAGTACTTAAAGCTTTGAGAGAAAATAATATTAAAATAGATGCAGTTGCAGGAACTAGTGCAGGAAGTATTGTAGCTACCTTGTATGCACTTGGGTATACACCAGATGAAATGATAAAATTATTTAGATATTTTGCAAAAGGAATGTTAAAAGCCAATCCAGGTGATGTTGTAACTAATGTTAGAAATGGAAAAGGACTTAGAATAGAGGGAGCATTATCTAGTATAAATGTAGAACTTGCAATGCAAGAAGTCGCAAAATATAAAAATGTAAATAAGATAAACGAAATAGAAATTCCAATTGCAATTCCTACAGTAGATATTAATACAAGTAAAAAATATGTATTCACAAATTATAATCAAGAAGAGAATTATTATATTAAAGATATTGAAATTGCAAAAGCAGTAAGAGCAAGCTGTACATACCCTGGTGTATATGCTCCTTTTGATTATGAAGAATATAGATTTGTAGATGGAGGAGTTTTAGATAATATTCCAGCAGATGAAGTGAAAAAATTAGGAATAGACAAGATTTTAACAATAAAATTTGTATTAAATAAAAATTTCAAACCAAAAGGCATATATGGAATAATGATGAAATGTGTTGATACAATATATGAAGGATTATCACAAAATGCAATCGAAATGAGCGACTATCTATGTGATATAGATGTAAGTAAAGCAAATGCTTTTAGTATAAGAAAAATCGATTATTGTTATGAAGAGGGATATAAATATGCAATTAGCAAAATAAATGAAATAAGAAAAATGCTTCAAGAGTAAAAATCACTATAATCACCCAATTTGTGTAGTTAGCATAATATATAAACAAAGGAGGGTGATTTTTTTATGGGTACATATATTATAGAGGGAGGAAAAAAGCTTTGCCGGAGAAGTAGAAGTTTCTCGGGTCTAAGAATGCGTCACTCCCAATTCTTGCTGCAACAGTACTAAATAATGGTATTACAAAATTATATAATGTTCCTGATATTTATGATACAAGGGTAATGTTAGAAATACTTAAAAGCTTAGGTTGCAAAGTTAAGAGAAATAGTGATAAAATAGTAGTTGATGCAAGAAAAATAAAAAAATATGAGATACCAGAAGAACTTATGAGAAAAATGCGCTCAAGTGTAATACTTGCAGGGGCACTACTTGGAAGATTTAAAGAAGCAACATTTTCATATCCAGGACGGATGTGATATTGGTGCAAGACCTATTGATTTACATTTAAAAGCATTTGAAAGTTTAGGTATAAATATTAGCGAAAACACTGGATATATTAAGTGCAAGTGTGATAAAATAGAACCTGGAAAAATACATTTTGATTTTCCAAGTGTTGGAGCAACAGAAAATGCCATTTTAGCAGCTGTTCTAACAGCGGGAGAAACTACAATTGTAAATGCAGCAATGGAACCAGAAATTGTTGATTTACAAAACTTTTTAAACAAGTTAGGAGCAAAAATAGTAGGTGCAGGAACTAGCGAAATTATAATTCAAGGAGTATCAAGCCTTAAAAGTTCTGGGTATAAAATAATGCCAGATAGAATTGAAGCAGGTACTATACTTTGTGCAGGAGCTGTTACACGGGCGGAAATATTACATTAAAAAATATTGTTATAGAACATTTAGCTCCAGTAATTGAAAAATTAGAGGAATGTGGATGTAATATTGATTATGGAAAAAATGAATTAACTTTACAAGCACCTAAAAAATTAAAGGCAACAGATATAAAAACGATGCCATATCCAGGATTTCCAACAGATATGCAAGCTATTTTTGGAAGTATGCTTGCTACAGCAAAAGGTACATCTGTTGTTATAGAAAATATATTCGAAAACAGATTCAAATATGCAAGTGAGCTACAAAGAATGGGTGCAAAATTTGTAATAGATGGAAGAACAGCAGTAATTAAAGGTGTAAGAAAATTAAATGGAACAAGTGTTATGGCAAAAGACCTAAGAGGAGGAGCAGCACTTGTAATTGCAGGACTTACTGCAAAAGGAAAAACAAAAATAGAAAATATAGAATACATTTTAAGAGGATACGAAAATTTAGACGATAAATTAAACACATTAGGAGCAAAAATTACGAAAGAAGTGTGATAGTGTGAGTAAGAAAAAAAATACAGAGTTAAATTTTATTTATATGGATGAACAAAAAAGCACTAAAAAAAACAAAAATACAAAACAAAAAAATAGTATTAAATCAAAAAAGAAAAATGTAAGGGCAGGCACAAAGTCTGCCCAAGAGAACAATACATTTAATTTTGATAATGAAATCGTAATTGGAGTAACTAAAATACCAGATATAAAAAATAAAAATAGTAAAAATACTGAAAAAACTACCAACAAAAAGGTAAATTCTAAAAATAAAAACAAAGCAAAATCTGATACAAAGAATTCAAAAAGAAAGAACAGTGAAAATATAAAGAAAACATATAAAACAAATGCAGAAGAAAAAATAGATACTAAACAAAATTTAAACAATAAAAAAAATAGAATTATCAAAGGGGTAATAAAATGGACAATCCTATTTTTAGCATTAGTTGCTTCCTTTATATATTTTATGATGTCACCACTATTTAATTTAGCAGAAATACAAGTGCAAAACAATGAAAAAATAAGTACAGATACAATTATTAGTTTATCTAATCTTACAATAGGCGAAAACATCTATAAGACAAGTATTAATACAATAAAGAAAAACATAAAACAAAATGCTTATATAGAAAGTGTTGATATAAAAAGAAAATTGCCAAATAAAATATTGATAACTGTTAAAGAAAGAAAAACTACATATAACTTAGAATATGCAAATAGTTTTGTATATATAAATAATCAAGGATATATTTTAGATATATTAGAAGATAAATTAGATGTACCTATAATAGAGGGATATACAACAAGCGGAGAGAATATTATAGTAGGAAATAGATTAAATGACGAAGATCTAGAAAAATTAGGAACTGTATTAAAAATAATGGAATCTGCCAGTATGAATGAAATAAGTAATTTTATTACAAAGATAAACATTAGTGATAAACAAAATTATACTATTATTCTAGAAGGAGAAAAGAAAAAAGTTTATATAGGAGATGCTTCAAACTTAAGTACTAGAATGTTATATCTAAAAGCAATATTAGCAGAAGAAAGAGGAATAGAAGGAGAAATTTTTATAAATGGTGATTTAAATAAAGGTAATGTTTATTTTAGAAAGAAAGAATAATTATTTTATATAAAGAAATGGAGGAACTTTAAGTGAAGAAAAAACAAATTGCAATTACATTAGGAATTATGTGTCTTATTTTAACGTTTTGTATTATGGTACAATTAAATACAATAGAAGATGCGACAAATACTGCACGGAAAAAATGATACAGAAAATGGATTAAGAGATCAAGTGCTAAGATGGAAGGAAAAGTATGATAGAGTATATAGTGAATTAGAGGTTGCAGAAAAAAATTTAGAGACTGAGAGAAAAACAAGTACGAGTGAAGACTCTAACTCAATAGAAAAACAAAAAAGATTAAAAGAATTAAATACATATTTAGGACTAACTGATGTAACTGGTTCAGGAGTGATTATTACTGTTCAAGATAATACGAATTCTAAGTTTGTAACAGCACTAGATTTAGTACATGATGGCGACTTACGCGCAATTGTAAACGAAATAAAGAATATAGGTGCAGATGCGATAAGTATTAATGGGCAAAGAATTGTGCCATCAACTGTAATAAGTTGTGCGGGTGCAATTGTACAAATAAATGGAGAACCAATAGGAGCTCCATTTGTTATTGAAGCAATAGGGAACAAATATTTATGTGATAATTTACTAAGACCAGGTTCATTTATTAAACAATATGGGGAACAGATTTCAATAGATGTAAAAGAAAGCGATAATATTACAATAAAAAAATATAATGGGGTATTAACTAATAAATACTTAAAAAATGCAGAGTAGGTGATAGGATTGAAAAAAGGTAAAAATATTATGATTGTAACGATTGGAATTATATGTTTTATTCTAACATATGTAATTTTTATTCAATTTAAAACAATAGAGGAAACCAATATAACAGAAATAGAAACAATGACAGAAACTGAATTAAGAGAGAAAATAGCTTTATGGAAAGAAAGATATGAAGCAACATATGAAAAATTGCAAGAAACAAATGAAAGGATTGCAGAATATAGAGAGAAAAAAGAAGCAAATCAAGAAGCATCAGAACTATTAGATAAAGAATTATTACAAGCAAAGACTTTAGCTGGTGAAACTGATGTAAAAGGCGATGGAATAGTTATAACTTTAGTACAAAACGAGGAAAACGAGGAAAGTGAATTATTAAAATCAGATATTCTACTACATTTAATAAATGAATTAAATTCAGCAGGTGCTGAAGCTATTAGCATTAATGATCAAAGAATTATTAATATGAGTGATATTGTAGATATATATGTTGATGATATAACACACTACATATTAATAAATAAAGAAAAAATAGTATCACCATATGTTATAAAAGCAATTGGAGATCCAAAATATCTAGAAAGTGCACTTACTACAAAAACAGTAGGATTTATGGATATGTATTCTGAATATGCAGTATCTTTAGAAAGACAAAATAATATTAGAATTCCAAAATATTCACGTAAGATAGAGATAAAATATATTGATATGGAAGGAGAAAAATAAAATGATTTTTATAGCAATATTAATAGGATGTATTATAGGAGCACTTGCAGGAATGAATGCACCAATTATACCGTATAGTATGTCAGGATATTTAGCAATTTCAATTATAGCAGCACTTGATTCCGTATTTGGTGGAATAACATCTGTACTAAAAGGTAACTTTGATTTAAAAATATTTGTTTCAGGATTTTTTGGAAATGCAATTTTATCAATATTACTTACATATTTAGGAGAGAAGCTAAATGTAGATATTTATCTTGCTGCAATTATAGTATTTGTTGGAAGAATGTTTACAAATTTAGCAATTATACGTAGGTATTATTTAGATAAATGGACAGGAAAAAAAGAAAAAAATATTAGTGATGATAATAAATAATTAAAAATATAGGAGGCAGACAGTTTTAGTCAGTCTCTTATTTAATTTAAGAAGAGAGGTTGTTGCTAAAGAATATATAACTTTTTAGATTAGCAATACTTCATAAAAAAATGGGGTAAATTGGTAAAAAACGACAAATCCCTACTGTATCAAGCAATATAAAATATTATTACAAAACAGAGGCGAAAATATTACAAAAATATTACAAAAACTATTGACTTTTTTATTAAAATATAATATTCTTACGTAAGAAAAATACAATATAAAAAATGGAGGAATAAGCTTTGGCAATAGGTGATATAATTGTTGGAATTGATATCGGAACTTCTAAAGTATCAGCTGTTGTAGGGGAAGTTAATAATTTTAATCAAATTGAAATTATATGTTCAACTAGCAGTAAATGCGAAGGTATCAAAAAAGGAAAGATAATTAACGAAGATAAAATTGCGGAAGCGTTGGCTAAAACAATTAAGAATGCTGAGGATGAATCAAATTTAAAGATAAATTCTGCATATATAACAATACCAGGTAAATATGCCACAATAGTGCAAAATAGTGTTACAAAAGAGTTAAAAGATAAATATGCTGGGATTTCTGTAAGAGATGTAGGACAAGCTATAATGCAAGTAAGAGATATTGAAGTACCAGATGGAAAAACAATTATAGATATCGTACCAAATGATTTTATATTAAGTGATGGAAAAGCAACTAAAGATCCAGTAGGAAATATAAGCCAAGAATTTACACTAAATGCACAAATAATACTTGCTGATAAGGATTACACAAGACAGATTTCAAGTATATTTAAAAAGGCAGGACTAGAAATAGATGGAATGGTACCAAATACACTTGCAGAAAGAAACTTAATATTAGATGTAAATGAATTACATGATAATGTTATGTTATTAGATATAGGAGCGGGAAATACAGATATAGGAGTATTTGAAGGAGAATCATTTATTTATACAAATACAATACCACTAGGTGGAGATATTATTACAAACGATATAGCGTTAGTACTTAATATATCTCTAGAAGAAGCAGATAAATTAAAAAGACAATATGGACTTGCTTTAAAATCTTTTATTGATAATGATAATGATATAATTTTGAATACTTACAAAGGAGATTCAAAAAATAAAATTATAAAAAGTTCAGAATTAATTGAAATTATTGAAGCAAGAATTGAAGAAATATTCTTATTGGTAAACAAAGATATAACAAATCAAGGGATTAAACCTAGAATTAATAATGTAGTATTAACAGGACAAGGAATAACAAATATAAATAAAAGTGATGTTGCAGGAAAAATAATATTAAACATACCAGTAAAGATAGCAACAGGAAGATTAATAAGCACAGTAAAACCAACTTATCGCACATCTTATTCATTAGTAAGATACATTGCGGCTAGACCTTTTGCAAAAACAGTATCAAGTAATATAGATACAAAATTAGATACAAATATCTTTGCTACAGTAATGGAAAGAATAAAAGAATTTTTCTATTCATAGAAAACGAATAAGTTTTTAATAAAAAATAAATAAAAATTGGGAGGAAGAAAAATGATGGTAGATTACGAAGAAAACAATGATAGAATGATGGACGGAACAGCTACAATAAAAGTAATTGGTGTAGGAGGGGCAGGAAACAATGCTGTAAACAGAATGGTTGAATCAGGAATTAGAGGAGTAGAATTTATCTCTGTAAATACTGATAGACAAGCTCTTCAAGAATCAAAAGCAGGAACTAAAATACAAATAGGAGAAAAAATAACAAGAGGATTAGGAGCAGGAGCAAATCCTGATATAGGAGCACAATCAGCAGAAGAAAATAAATCAGAAATAGCAGAAGTGTTACGTGGAGCAGATATGGTTTTCGTAACAGCTGGTATGGGTGGTGGAACAGGAACAGGTGCCGCACCAATAGTTGCAGCTGCTGCAAAAGAAATGGGAATTTTAACAATAGGTGTTGTTACAAAACCATTTACATTTGAAGGTAAAAAAAGACTTTCACAAGCAGAACGCGGAATAGAAAGCTTAAAAGGTAAAGTAGATACATTAGTTGTAATACCAAATGATAAATTATTACAAATAATAGATAGAAAAACTTCTATTGTAGATGCTTTTAAAATGGCAGATGATGTTTTAAGACAAGGTGTACAAGGTATATCAGACTTAATTGCAGTACCAGGTCTTGTAAACTTAGACTTTGCAGATGTTAAAACAATTATGCTAAATACTGGTATGGCACATATGGGTATAGGTAGAGCATCAGGAGAAAACAGAGCAGAAGATGCTGCAAAACAAGCTATTCAAAGTCCATTACTAGAAACTTCAATAGAAGGGGCAAGAGGAGTTATTATTAACATTACTGGTGGTTCAGAACTTGGATTACACGAAGTAAATACAGCAGCAGAATTAGTACAACGCAGTGTAGACCCAGAAGCAAACATAATCTTTGGTGCAGTTATAGATGAAAATATGGGAGACGAAATTTCAATAACAGTTATTGCAACGGGATTTGAACAAGATTTTTCAATTTCAACAATTGGGGTAGCAGAAAAAGTAACAAAAGCTTGGGATAAAAAAATAAATTCAATTCCAACATCATCAGATAGTTCATCAAATCCAAGTGATTTAGATATACCATCATTTTTAAGAAATAAAAAGGGAGTTAAATAAATAGAATATATAAAAATAGTTTTAAGTAGAGATTTTTAGCGATTTCTACTTAAATTTTTTGTATAAAAATAAAAACACCAGGGGAGCAATATATGCTCCCCTCGCCCCACCGGCTTTGCCGGTTACAATATTAAGTTGGTATTACTAAAAGTATCCAGAAAAAAATCCGCTCATACAGGTTACCTCCTGGGCACAACGCCACCGGCCACGCTGCCGCTGCTGCTCTGCTCATTACCGATCTTCATCAAAAAATTAGGTGTAAGGTTGGGTTGTTTGGGAATTTTAATCCGCATAATTTAGTCCTCCTTAAAAAGAAATTTTTTACCAGCGTTATTGCTAGTATGTATTAAGTATAACATATAAGTTCAAATAATGCAATACATAATTCGTAAAATTATGTAAACATCTAATAATAATTTAAAACATTACAATTAATTCACAATTAGAACACAAACTATAGGTAAAATATAGAAGTGCAAAGGAGGAAAACTATAAATAAGGATAAGGTTAAAATTGAAGAGTAAAATTAAATATAAATAAACTTAGGAGGAATGCTAAAAATAGGTAAAACATAGGTGAAATAACCAAATATAGAATAATATTTAGAAGTGCTGAAAGTCGAATTTTGGCACTTCTTGTCGATAAAAAATTCTTTACAAAATAAAAAAAGAATATTATAATATTATCATATTAATTTCTAGAAAAACTTCAAACTTTACTTTGAAGTGTTCTAAAAAATTTAGATCTAAATTAAAATCCAAAAATTAAAAATTAAATAAGTAGGAGTGTGAAATAATGCATGAATTGTTGTGCCAAAAGATGTATTAGTATAGTGACACTTATTATTGCTGTTATTATATTTATACAAACAAACTTCTTAACACTTATGGTTTTTAGCTTGAAAAATAATTGTGTTCAAGCAACTTCAAGTGTAACTAAAGATAAGTATAAAGAAGAGATTTATGAAGAAATAAAGGAAGAATGGAGGTTGGTTATACCTAAAATAAATATTTCAGCAGAAATTAAAGAGGGTACTTCAGGAGAAGTTATAAATAATTATGTTGGACATTTTGGAGAAACACCTAGAGATAATGGAAATATAGGACTAATTGCAGCAAGCGCAGGATACAAAGAAAACTATTTCGAAAAATTAGCAGAGTTAGTAGAAGGAGATGTAATTATTTATATTAAAGGTAATTTAAAAAAAGAATATAGAGTCACCAGTAATTTAATAATAAAAGAAACAGATTGGTCTTATTTAAGTTCTACAGAAGATAATAGACTTACTTTAATAACTGGAATATTAGAAGAACCAGAAATGAGACGATGTGTACAAGCTGTCGAAATTAAAATCTAACAAAAATAAACAAAGAAAGGATATAGTATTTTTACTATAAAATGGTGTAAAAGATGAAAACAAAATATAAGATGAAGCATAAAATAATTAGTATAATAGCAATTATTATTACGATAATAAATATTTCAAGTATCAGCAGTGCAAGCTTAGTTGGGAAAGAAGTTAGAATCAGTGCAACAGAATATAACAACATTCCATATTCATATGGCAATGAAGAAAGGAAAGCTGTAATAAGAGTTACAGACAATAATGTACCAGTATATGTTATGAAGAAAAATAACATACTAACTTCATTTACAACAAGTAATATAGAATTTTACAATGATGAAGCAATAAAAAATATTTTAAAAAATGGATATGGTTGTAAAACTTGGGAGGAATTAGGAACAAATAATTTAGAAGAAGCATATCTTGCAACACAAGAAGCAATATATATACAAAAAGAAGGAAGGAATATAGATGATTATGAAATTGTAGAAGGAGAAGAACAAAGAGCAAATAGAATTTTAAACACTACTAAAGAAATACTAAAAAATGCTTCTAAAGAAAAACCTAGTACAATAAATATTACTACAAATGATACAAAATGGAAAACTTACGAAGAAAATAATAATTATAAATATAAAGAATATCATATTGAATCAGCAAATACAATTCCTGGAGACATTACAATAGGAAAAGGAAAAGATATTAGGGTAGTAGATAAATTGACAAATCAAACAAAAAATATTTTTAATGATGGAGATATATTTTATTTAATAGTACCCAAAGATATAGATCAAGAAATAACACTTCAATTTAACTATGAAATGAGTGGAGCATATTTATATACATATAGAAAAACAAATGCTTTAGAAGATCAATATCTATTGGCTGAAAAAGAAGGTTTTGTTTTATCTGCTACTTTTGAGGAAAGAGTTATAACAGAAGTTAATTTAGAAATATTGAATCAAGATAAAGAAACAAAACTACCTATAAAAGGAAATATATTTTCTATAATTAAAGAAGATGGAACAATATTAAAAAGAGATTTAGTAACAGATGAAGAAGGAAAAATTAATACAAAAATTGCAAAAGGAAAATACTACTTACAACAAACAAGTACAATTGATGGATATAATTTAAATAAAGCATTAATAGAAATGGATGTTGGTAATGAAGAAAACATTACTATAAAAGTAGAGAGCACAAAACCTATTATAGAAGAAATTACGATTTTAAATAAAGAAATAAACGTGATAGAAGAAAATAAAAATATAACTGAAAATAATATAACAGAAGTATCAAATATAAAGATAAGCAATATTAATAAAGAAATAATAAATGAAACAAATGAGACAAATTTGCATAATGTAAACAATTTTATAAATACTATTAATAGAAAAAATGTAACAAATTTAACAAAAGAAAATACTTATAATAATTATATAGAGGAATTGTTTACTCTAGATAAGATGATTGAAGGAGAAAATGTTATATCACGTATGACAAGAAAAGACTATGTAAATTATATAGATATGGTTATGAGTAACAGTGCTAGAGTTCCAATTTTACCAGTAGCAAGTAAATAATTGTTAATTTTGTATTGTAATCAATTGACAAAGAAAAGTTTTTAACTATATAATATTTCTTGTAAAACTTATAATGAAAGGAAAATTCAAATTAAAATGATATCACAGATTTTTATACTAATTATATTGATACTTTTAAATGCCTTTTTTGCAGCAAGTGAAATTGCTTTTATTTCTTTAAATGATGCAAAAGTAGCAAAACAAGCCAAAAATGGAGACAAAAAGGCAACACAAATTCTAAAAATGCTTGAAAATCCAAGTAAATTTTTAGCAACAATTCAAATTGGTATTACACTTGCTGGTTTTTTATCTAGTGCTTTTGCTTCAGATGCATTTGCAAGTAAACTAGCACCAGTTTTAAATAATTTAATACCTCAGGTTTCAATTTCTGTTTGGCAAAGTGTATCAATTATAATTATTACTATGATATTATCATTCTTTACATTAGTATTTGGAGAACTTGTACCTAAAAGACTTGCAATGAAAAGTTATGAAAAAATTGCATTTGCTACAATAGGAGTTATAAGATTTATATATATATTAACAGTACCATTTGTAAAGCTTTTAACAGCTTCTACAAATTTAATTTCAAAATTATTTGGTGTGTCTGAAAAAGATGAAGAAGTAGTAACAGAAGAAGAAATAAAAATGATGGTAGATGAAGGAGAAGAAAAAGGAGTTATTGAAGAAAATGAAAAAGAACTTATAAATAATGTTTTTGAATTTAATGATACTATAGCATCAGAAATAATGACACATCGAACAGATATATATGCGTTAAATATAGATATGAATGTAAATGAATTAATAGAAGAATTAGAAGAATACAAATACTCAAGAATTCCTGTATATGAAGAAACAATAGATGAAATTAAGGGTATATTATATTTAAAAGATTTACTAAAATTTGTAAAAACGAAAAAAAATATGAAACTAAAAAATATAATTAAACCTGCATACTTTGTACCACGTTCGAAGCCAATAGATGAATTATTTAAAGAGCTACAAAAAAACAATAATCAAATGGCAATTGTCTTAGATGAATATGGAGGAACAGCAGGACTTATTACAATGGAAGATATTTTAGAAGAATTAGTTGGAGACATATATGATGAATATGACGAAATAGAAAATGAATATGAAAAAATAGATGAAAATACGTATTTAATTAGTGGAAGTATGAATATAAGTGATGTTAGTAAACTTCTAAAAGTAGAAATAGAAGAAGGAGAGTATGATACTCTATCTGGATACTTACAAGAAAAATTAGGAAGAATACCAGAAGACAGAGAAAAACCAATTATAGAAACTGAAAAAATCACATATAAAATAGAAGAATATGAAGATAAGAGAATTGTAAAAGTAAAAGCTTGTAAAAACCACAATATTGATGAGCCAAATAACAAAGAAGATAAAGAATAAATATTGTAGGATGGGCAAATTTAGTCCATCCTTATAATAAAATATTAAAGGAGAAAATGTAAAATGGAAAATATTCTAGAATTTGTAAAAAATAACAAGGTAAAAGTTTTAGTATCAATTGCTATACTTATTTTAATAATTATAGGAATATGTAAATTGGTAGAATTAAAAAATAAGGAATATACTCTTACAGAAGTATCTGAATATAATTATTTTGTATTAAATAAGGATTCAAAATATGGCGTTATAGATGTTACTGGAAAAGTTATAGTAGAGCCAATATATGATAATGTAAAAATACCAAATCCAGAAAAAGCAGTATTTATATGTACAGAAGAGGACAAGCTTATTGCATTAAATAATTTAAATGAGAAAATTTTTACTGAATATGAAGAAATAGATGCAATTGTGGTAAATGGAATAATAACAAATCTTCCATATGAAAAAGCAGTACTAAAATATAAAAAAAATGGGAAATATGGAATAGTAAATTTTGAAGGAAAAGAAATAACAAAGCCTATCTATGAAGAAATAAAAGGATTAGAAAATAAAGAAAGTGAACTTTTAGTAAAACTTAATGAAAAATATGGTGTAATAAATGCAAAAGGAGCAAAACTAATTAAATTAGAGTATGACAATATTGTTGCAGATGGTTTTTATACAGATAAAACAAACTATGGTTTATCTGGATATATTGTAAGTAATAAAACTACAGAAGGATATAGATATGGATATATAAATTGCGAACATAAAAAGGTCTTAAATGTAGAGTATAATAATGTAGAAAGAATATTAGACACTAAAAATGAAAAAGATACATACTTAATCGCTTCTAAAAATGGTAAATATGGAGTTATAAAAAATAATAAAGTTTTAATAAACTATGCTTATCAAGGTATAGAATATGATAATAATAATTCCATTTTTGAAATAGAAAAAAATGATAAATATGGAATTATAGATTATACAGGAAAAACCATAGTACCAATAGAATATATTGGAATAGAAATAGATGAATTTTATATACAAGCATATAAAGATGATGAAGAGAAGGTAATTTATAATATGTCTGGGGAAAGAATTACAGACTTAAAATATGCATCTATTTTAAAAACACAAAATGAAAACTATCAAATAACTATAAATGAACAAGGACTTTATGGAATTATTAATGCACAAAATGAAGAGCTATTAGAAAATAAATATAATTATATTGAATATTTATTTGAAGATTATTTTATAGCCTCAAAGGAAAACGGAAAATTAGGTGTTATTAATTCTAAAGAAGAAGTGAAGGTAGAGTTAAAATATGACGTATTACAAAAGATCGATAACACAAATGTGATAGAAGCAAAGATATTAAAAGAAAAAGCATCTGACTTGTATTCTGTTAATATGGAATTAGTATATAGTGTGAAAGATGGATTTATACATAAAGAAGATGAATACCTAAAAATATATTCACAAGAACACGATAAATATTTAGATTTTAATGGAAAAATATTAGAAACTAAAGAAGTATTTACAAATAACAACTTACTTGCTAGTAAAAAAGATAATAAATGGGGATTTGTAGATAGAAGCGGAAATGTAGTAATAGAATATAAATATGATAAAGTTACAGAATTTAATCAATATGGATATGCAGGCATAAGATCCAATAATAAATGGGGAGTAATAGATTCTAAAGGAAATGTAGTACAAGTGCCCATTTATGAAATAATACAAACAAATTCAGATCCAGAATTTTTAGGTAAATTTTATAAAGTTTATTATGGATATGGAGAATATTATTATACAGATAATTAATAGAAAGGAACATAATAAATGTATAAAGAATATGGAATAAGTGAAGAATTATTAAAACTTGCAGAAGAAACTGAAATAGAAGTAAAAGAAGAATTTAAAAAGATTGATAAAGTGTGTGAATATAATAGTTTAAAAGTATTAAATGCATTTAGAGAGTTTAATATTTCTGATATGCACTTTGGTTCTACAACAGGATATGGTTATGGAGACGTTGGTAGAGATACAATTGAAAAAGTTTTTGCAAAAGTTTTAGGAGCAGAAGATTCCTTAGTACGTGGACAATTTATATCTGGAACACACGCACTTACAGTTGCATTATTTGCATTTTTAAGACCAGGAGATACTCTTCTTAGTATTGCAGGTAAGCCATATGACACATTAGACTCTGTAATCGGAATAGAGGAAAATCCAAGTTCATTAAAGGTATTTGGAATAAAATATGAACAAATAGATTTAATAGATAATGAATTTGATACAAAAGCTATTGTGGATAGAGTAAAACTTGGAAATGTAAAATTAATTGAAATACAACGTTCTAGAGGATATTCATTAAGAAATAGCATTGGAATAGAAAAAGTTCAAAATATAATAAAAGAAATAAGAAAAGTAAATAAAGAAGTTATTATAATGATAGATAACTGTTACTGTGAATTTGTTGGAACAAAGGAACCATTAGAAGTAGGAGCAGATATTATAGTTGGTTCATTAATAAAAAATTTAGGTGGAGGAATTGCACCAAATGGAGCATATATTGCAGGAAGAAAAGATTTAGTAGAACTTGCAGCAGAGAGACTAACTTCACCAGGACTTGGTAAAGAAGTGGGACCAACTTTAGGAATAAATAAACAAATATTACAAGGACTATTCTTTGCACCAAGTGTTGTAGCTAGTAGTTTAAAAACAGCAGTATTTGCAAGTAGAATTTTAGAAAAGCTAGGATATAATCCATCACCAAAATATAATGAAAAAAGAGCAGATATTGTTCAAACAATAGCGTTTGGCGAAAAAGAAGCATTAATTAAGTATTGTCAAGGAATTCAAATGGGTTCACCAGTAGATTCAAATTCTATACCAGAACCATGGGACATGCCAGGATACCGGAGACCAAGTAATAATGGCAGCAGGAGCATTTACACAAGGATCTTCAATAGAATTATCTTGTGATGCACCAATTAGACAACCATATGTAGCATTTATGCAAGGGGGACTTACATATGAATATGGAAAATTAGGAGTATTAAAAGCAATCAGTAATATGGAGAAATAATGAAAGGAATTACTTTATGGAGCTAAAAAGACCAATTCTTTTGCAAGGTGCAATGGAAGTAGAAATAAACTATTTTAAAGAAGCTATAACAGATTTAGAGAAAATCGAAATTTATGGATATGAGTTTTTTAGAGGAAATTTTGAAGGATATCCAATTATAATTTCGAAAACGAAAGTTGGATTAATAGAAGCAAGTATATCCACGTTTATTGCTATTACAAACTTTAATCCTATTTTGGTTATAAACCAAGGAACTGCTGGAGCTTGTAGTAAAAGCTTACATATAGGAGATATTGTTATAGGAGACAAATGTATTAATATAAATTCATATATAACAAAACCAAGAAAAGAAAAACAAGGGAGCGTATCATTAGATTGGGAGTTATTAACTTTTAAAGATGGAAAAGATGAATTAATTGAACTAAATTCAGATGAAGAACTACGTAATATAGCAATAAAATGTAGTAATTCTTATAATGTGGGAAAAGTTATATGTGGAACTATTGGAAGCGGAGATGTTTGGGATAACGAAATAGATAGGATAAAATGGTTTAATGAGAAATATATGGTTTTATGTGAGGATATGGAAACAACAAGTACCTATAGTGTATGTAATAAATTAAATATACCTACGATTGGAATACGAGTAATTTCAGATAATGAAATTACAAATGAAAAATATGATAAAAATATAGCAATAGAATCCCAAAAATATGTAATGGAAATAGTAAAAGAATTAATAAGGAGAGATGTATGAAGAATATTATAGATATAACAAAATATGGGAGATTAAAATGAAAGTTGTTATAATTGGTGGAGGACCAGCGGGAATCATAGCAGGGATTAGTTCTGCAAGAAATGGAAGCAGTGTTACTATTTTAGAAAAAATGAATATGTGCGGAAGAAAGCTACTTATTACAGGAAAAGGAAGATGTAATATTACAAGTAGTTTGGATATGAGTGAGTTTATAAAAAACATTCCAGGTAATGGAAGGTTTCTTTATAGTGCCTTTAATAATTTTACAAATCAAGATGTTATAGATATTCTAGAAAAATATGGAGTGAAGGTTAAAAACGAAAGAGGAAATAGAGTATTTCCTGTAAGTGATAGATCTAAAGATGTATTAAATGCTCTACTTAAAGAACTTGAGAACTTAAAAGTACAAATAAAAACTAATACAGAAGTAACAAAAATATTAACTGATGGAAATAGAGTTGTAGGTGTTAATTATAAAGAAAATGGACAAGAAAAAAAGTTGTTAGCAGATAAAATAATACTTGCAACAGGAGGAAAAAGCTATTCATCAACAGGCTCTACTGGTGATGGATATAAAATGGCAATGGAGTTAGGACATACAGTAACAAAAATTAAACCATCACTTGTACCACTTGTAGCAAAAGAAAAAGAATTATGTGTTAGCTTACAAGGCTTAAGTTTAAGAAATGTTCAAATTAAACTTATTAACAATGAAAACAAAAAAATAATATATGAAGATTTTGGAGAAATGTTATTCACACATTTTGGAGTATCAGGACCAACTATATTAAGTAGTTCTAGCCACCTTTTAAGAGTAAAAAACATAGAAAACATATTAAAAGAAGACAAAATTATTTTATCAATAGACTTAAAACCAGCATTAAGTGAAGAAAAGTTAGATGAAAGAGTACTAAAGGATTTTGAAGAATTTAAAAACAAACAATTTAAAAATAGTTTAGACAATTTACTACCTAAGAAAATGATAGAACCAATTATAGAATTATCAAAAATAAATCCAGATAAAAAGGTAAATGAAATTAGTAAAGCAGAGAGGATTAAATTTGTTCATTTACTTAAAAATTTCACTGTAACAATAAAAGATTTTAGAGATATAAACGAAGCAATTATTACAGCAGGTGGAATCAATATAAAAGAAATTAATTCTTCTACAATGGAATCTAAAATTATAAATGGTCTTTATTTTGCAGGTGAAATAATTGATGTAGATGCATACACTGGAGGGTTTAATTTACAAATTGCATATTCAACTGGTTTTACAGCAGGAATGGAGGAATAATATGCAAGTGCAAGAATTTAAAACTATAAAAGAAAATATTTCTGGTCAAATCGTTGAAAAAAAATCTAAATTTATAGCAAATATTTTTTATGTAGAAAATGAGGAAGAAGCGGAAAATATAATAAAGCAAACAAGAAAAAAATATTATGACGCAAGACATAATTGTTATGCTTATATTGTTTTAGCTGAAGAACAAAGAGTGATTGAAAAGTGTAGTGATGATGGAGAACCATCAGGAACTGCTGGGGCTCCAATACTTGCAATCTTAAAAGGAAACAATTTGTGTAATGTGTTGGTAATTGTAACAAGATATTTTGGAGGAATACTTTTAGGAACAGGAGGGCTTGTAAGAGCATATACTGGAGCAACTGAAAGTGCTTTAGAAGAAACTGAGTTCATAAGGGTGCAAATGGGAGTAGAAGCAAAAGTTATATTGTCATATGATAGTGTAGAAAGCTTTAGATATTATGCCAAAAAAAATAGTATAAATATAATAAATGAAAAATATTCAGACAATGTAGAATTTTTAATAGAAATTTCAAATGAAATGTTAGAAAAAATTTTAAAAGATATAGATAATTTTTTTATAAAATTGACAAAAATTGATATTTTAAAAGAAAAAACAATAAAAACAAACACTACAGTACAAAGAGACACAAGGGAAATTTGAAAAAATTTCCAAAAAAGTATTGCATTTAATTTTAAAACATAATATAATCGCAAATGTAAAAATTTTACAAATAAATTTAAAAACTTAGGAGGAATTAAAGTGAAAGACAAGATTACAGTACTAATAGCAGATGATAATGGTGAATTTGCTAACAATTTGGCGGGATATGTTGAGCAAGAAGAAGATATGGAGGTTATAGGTATAGCAAGAGATGGTAATGAAGCATTTGAAATATTATCTAATACACAACCTGATATAGCATTACTAGATGTTATTATGCCACATTTAGATGGAATAGGAGTGTTAGAAAAAATAACAGCATCATCATTAAGGAAGCCACCACTATGTATAATGCTATCAGCAGTAGGACAAGACAAAATAACACAAAGAGCTTTAGACTTAGGAGCAGAATATTATGTTGTAAAACCTTTCGACATTAAACTATTACTAAAAAGAATAAAGGATCTAAAAAACTATCAACCATCACAATTTAAAAATGTAGCAATGATGTCAAGAGAAATTAAAGCACCATACATAGAAATACCAGAAGAAGGTAAAAAGAACCAAGAAAATTTAGAAGCATTAGTAACAAATGTAATTCACGAAGTAGGAGTTCCAGCACATATAAAAGGATATCAATATTTAAGAGAAGCAATAATGTTAGTAGTAAATGATATAGATGTAATAAATCAAATAACAAAACAGTTATATCCAGAAATAGCAGAAAAATATGAAACTACTCCATCAAGAGTAGAAAGAGCTATACGCCATGCAATTGAAGTTGCGTGGCGGAAGAGGTCAAGCTGAAGCTGTAGAAAATATTTTTGGATATACAGTATCTGCAGCAAAAGGAAAGCCAACAAATTCAGAATTTATAGCAATGATTGCAGATAAATTAAGATTAGAGTTAAAGAGTGCATAAAAAATAAAAAAGAAGTATTGTTCTGTACTTCTTTTTTATTTTACATATTTTACCAATCCGCAACTTTATTATAATATATCATATAATTGTATATTTTGCAGTAATATATTATTTTATATATAGAAATAACGATAAAAGTATGATAAAATGATTTTGAAAAATAAGAAGAATGAGGAGAAAATATGCGAATTAGAAAAAGAAGTTGGACAGAAAAAGAATTAGAAGAAGCAAAATTTTATATAGATGATCCAGAAGAAAACAAAGGAAAGTGGAAAAGTGCTTTTAAAGTGGAAAGACCTATGCATTTAGAACTTGGATGTGGAAAAGGGCAGTTTATAGCAAACCTAGCATATAAAAATCCAAATATTAATTTTATAGGAGTAGATTTAATTGATACAATGTTAGGTCTTGCCAAAAGAAATGTAGAAGAAGTATATTCTAGTGAAAATAGAGAAATAAACAATGTAATTTTAACAAGATGTAATATTGAACAAATTTTAACTATGATGGATGAAAAAGATAAAGTAGAACGTATTTATATTAATTTTTGTAATCCATGGCCAAGAGGAAAACATCACAAAAAAAGATTAACACATCCAAAGCAATTAGAGTTATATAAAACTTTTTTAATAGATGGTGGAGAAATTAGATTTAAGACAGATGATGATAATTTGTTTAGCGATAGTCTAAATTACTTTAAAAGTGCAGGATTTGAAGTAATATGGAAAACATATGATTTACATAGTGAAAATATAGAAGATAATATTGAAACAGAACATGAAAGAATGTTTAGTGAACAAGGCATAAAAATAAAGGCATTAATTGCTAAATTTAAGCTATAACGAGTTAATCTAAAAAGTGTATATATTTATTTTGTGCATTACAAATTATAATCTTCCTACTGGTACTGTAACAGGCAAAGCCTTAACAGACAACAGAGGTACCCACATAGCTTAAATCTTTCATTTCTAAAATAAACATATACACTTTTTCAATAAATTAGTACGAATTATGTATCATAGTCTAAACTATAACTATTAAGAATTAATTAAATATTTGGTAACACATTGACTTTGATTATAAAAAACAATAAAATATAAATGAATAAAGACGAAAGAAGAGAGGTCTTATGATAGTTGTAAAAAATAAAATGAAATTTATAAGAGGAATACTTATTATAATTATAGCATTATCACTTTTTATTGGAATACTATGGGGACTTGTATTCCTTGTTATTACATTATTTACAAAGAAAGTGGACAACCCAAACGATGTTCAAAAGCAAATATCAAATGTTGTAGATACAAATCAAGTCACTCAAGCATCTACTATTCCAGAAAATAGTGTATTAAATGAGTGGAACTTGAAATTAGTAAATAATGATAATTCAGTAGATAGAAGTTATGTGCCAGAACTAGAGGAATATTCTGATGGAATTATGTTTGACAAAAGAGCAATAGGATATTTAAGGGATATGATAAATGCAATGCATAAAGATAAAATTACAGGAATTTGGGTTCAATCAGCTTATAGAAGTTATGAAAAGCAAGAAGAATTATTTAACAGAAAAGTAACATCATATAAAGAACAAGGAAAAAATCAGGAAGAAGCGGAGAGGCTTGCTCAGATGGTTGTGCAAAGACCAGAAATGAGTGAACATAATTTAGCACTTGCAGCAGATTTTAATACAGTAACAAATGAATTTGAAAATACAAAAGCATTTGAATGGTTACAAAAAAATGCTGATGATTATGGCTTTATTTTACGTTATCCAAAGGATAAGCAAGATATAACAAAAATAACATATGAATCTTGGCATTGGAGATATGTAGGGGAAGTTCATGCAAAAGTAATGAAGGAAAAAGGGTATTGTCTAGAGGAATATATTGATTACCTAAAAGGAGCAGAATCAGTATAAAGTTGCAAATAAAAGTAAGTTATGATATAATTGGCAAGATGTGAAGAAAAAAAGGAAATTAGTATATAAAATTTGTTTTTAATATATAATATGTCGATTATATAAAATGTCGTTTGGCCAAGGAACAAATTTTTTATATTTGTTCCTTGGATTTTTTGCACTTAAAAATAATAAAGGAGAATAAAAAATGACATTTCAAGAATTAAATTTAAATGAAAAAACAAAAAGAGCATTACAATATGCAGGATATGTCTGCCCAACACCAATACAAGAACAAGCAATTCCCGTTATACTAGAAGGAAAGGATTTTATAGGTCAATCTAAAACAGGAACAGGAAAAACAGCATCTTATAGTTTACCAATGATAGAAAAAATAGACCCTGCAAATAAAAAAGTACAAGCAATAGTACTTTGCCCAACAAGAGAACTTGCAGTGCAAGTAGCAGATGAAGTAAGAAAATTTCTAAAATATCAAGAAGGAATAAAAACAATTGCAATTTATGGTGGACAAGCTATTGAAACACAAATAAAAATGCTAAAAAAAGGAGTTCAAATTGTAATTGGTACACCTGGTAGAATAATGGATCATATGAGAAGAAGAACATTAAAATTAGACGGGGTGAAAATGTGTGTACTAGATGAAGCTGATGAAATGCTAAATATGGGGTTTGAAGAAGATATTGAAACAATCTTAAAAGATGTACCAAGTGAAAGGCAAACAGTATTATTTTCAGCAACTATGAACAAAAGAATTATGGAGATTACTAAAAAATATTTGCAAAATCCAAAAAAGGTTAAAATACAAGCAGAAGAATTAACAGTAAATGAAATTGAACAAATATCAATTCCAATAAAAGAAGCAATGAAAAGTGAAGCATTAATGCGACTAATAGAAGTTTATCGCCCACAAAAAGCAATTGTATTTTGTAATACCAAAAAAAGAGTAGATGATTTAATAGAAGTTTTAAAACAAAACCATTTTAAAGCAGAAGCCCTACATGGAGATGTTAAACAAACTGGAAGAGAAAGAATTATGAAACGTATGAGAAATGGAGAGTTTCAAATACTAGTTGCAACAGATGTAGTAGCAAGAGGCATAGATATACAAGATGTAGAATTTGTTTTAAATTATGATGTGCCACAAGAAGAGGAATACTATGTTCATAGAATTGGAAGAACAGGAAGAAATGGAAGTACTGGAAAAGCAGTTACGTTTGTAGTAGGAAAAGAAAAAAGCAAACTACAAAGCATAAAAAAATACAGTAATGCTAAAATTAAAGAAGGCACTATACCAACACTTGCAGAAATTAACAAAATTAGAAATAGGGTTACAATAGAAAAAATCCAAAGTGTGATAGATAAAAACGAATTTGAATATCAAGACATATTAGATGGATTAGAAAGTAAAAATAATACTGAAGACATTGTAAAAGCACTATTAACAATAGTTTGTGGTAAAAATAAGACAAAAGAAATAAAAGTAAATATAAAAGATGGAGAAGTTATAAAACTATTTTTCAACTTAGGAAAAAAAGATAATATAAAAGTAAAAGATTTTGTAGGGAGCATTGCAGCAAACTCAGGAATAAGTGGAGATAAAATAGGAAAAATTAATATACTAGATAAATTTTCTTTTGTGGAAGTACCAGGAGAATATGTGGAAGATATAATGAATGGTATGAAAAATAAACAAATAAAAGGAAAAGATTGCAGCGTAGAAATAGCTAAACACTAAGAAAGTATTAATAAATTCTTAATATATCAATATTTGACTATAAATGTAGATATATGATATAATAAAAAAGTATGTATATAGTATAAATTATACTAAAAAGGAGAGCTTAAAATGCAATATTTAAATAAAGTAACAGTTATTATACCAGCTTTTAATGAAGAAAAAAACATAGAAAAAGTTATTGATAAAGTAAAATCTAGTATAATAAAATCTAATATAATTGTAGTAAATAATGCTTCAACAGATAAAACAGCAGAATTAGCAAACAAAAAAGATGTAATGGTTATTGAATGTGATACAAAAGGTAAAGGTTATGCAATGGAAACAGGTATCCGATATGTTGATACTGATATTACTTTATTTATAGATGGAGATTTAGAGATATATGATAAAGATGTTATAAAAGATATGGTTGCTCCAATTTTAGAAAGAGATATTGATTTCGTAAAATCAGCTTTTACAAGAGAAGGTGGAAGGGTAACGGAATTGGTAGCTAAACCTTTATTGGGATTATTATTTCCTAATATGCCTAAATTTGAACAACCATTAAGTGGAATAATATGTGGAAAAACAGAGTATTTTAAAAAAATTGTTTTTGAAAAAGATTATGGTGTAGATATAGGAATACTAATGGATATGATTAGATTGGGTGCAAAAACGGAGGAAGTATATATAGGAAAAGTAGATAATAATTCGAAATCATGGGAATCATTAAATGAAATGTCGCAACAAGTGATGAAAGCAATTATAAAAAGAACAGATATAAAATTATAGGAGAAGAATAAATGACTAATATATATGTAGTTAGGCATGGACAGACAGATTATAATGTAAAAAATATATATCAAGGGAAAACAGATATATCATTAAATGAAGTTGGAATAGAACAAGCAAAATACACATCAAAGCAGTTTACTAATATAAAAATAGATGCAATTTTAGTTTCACCTTTAAAAAGGGCTATACAAACGGCATATTATATAAGTGAAGTAATAAAAGTTCCATTAACAATTGAAGAAGGGCTAATAGAAAGAAGTTTTGGAGATATGGAAGGACAACCTAATAAAAAAGAATGCAACATTCAAATGTTATCAGATTATGATAAAAATTACGATATTTACAATATAGAACCAATACAAGATTTATTTAAAAGAGTATATTTTTGTATGGATTCAGTTATTGAAAGATTTAAAGATAAAAATATAGTATTAGTAACTCATGGATGTGTTACACAAGCTATAGATTGTTATTTTAATGGAATACCAAAGAATAAAGATATATTATCATTATCATTAAAAAATTGTGAAGTTAAGAAATATACAATACAAAAAGAAATTGATATTGAAGAAAGATAAGAGTGAAGTATGGAAAACAATTCGTATATAACAGTATTAAGTACTGAAAATTATTTATATGGAGTTCTATGTTTAGTGGAATCTTTAAGAAGAACAAATACTAAATATCCAATTAGCGTTCTTATAACAAATGATATATCATTAAAAACAGAACAGTTATTGAAAAGTTATAATTTAAATGTTATTAGAAAAAGCAAGATAAATATACCAGAATCAATTAAGAATAAAAATGATAAAGGGATATTTTCACATTGGACAAGTACATTTGATAAATTACTTATTTTTGAATTAACTCAGTTTAATAAACTAGTATATCTAGACAGTGATATGTATGTAAGAAAAAATATTGACGAACTATTTGAAAAAAAAGATATGTCAGCTGTAATAGATAGAAGAAATGGCCCAGTTATTAGTAAAGAATGGGTAAAATTAACTTCTGGATTAATGGTGATAGAACCTAAAAAAGATATTATGCCATATTTTTTAAAGATAATTGAAGAGATAGAAGATAAGAGAGCATCAATAGGAGATCAAGATATTTTACAAGAATATGATAAAGAATGGAATAAAAAAGAAGAATTGCATTTAGATGTTAAATATAATATGTTCTTTCCGCATATAGACTATTACACACATTATGAAAATTATAAGTTAGAAGATATATGTGTAGTTCATTTTATTTACGCTAAAAAACCATTTCATATAAGAGATGAAGAGGTACAAGAATATATTGAATTTATTGAAAATAGAAAGAAAAGTAATTACGAAAAAAATAAAATAAAAATTCTAGAAAATTTTATTTTATTTGGAAACAGAGATGAACAAAAAATTTTAGAAGAATATCTAAACATACTGAATTATGTAAAAATAAAATTGAATTAACATTCTCATATTATTTTCATAAAATAATATGAGGTGTTTTTTTTATGCGAACTTTAGAATATGATAGAAAAAAGGCAAAGGAATATGCAAAAAAGTGGGCATATCAAAGAAATCCAAATTATTATAACTATGATGCATTAGGTGGAGATTGTACAAACTTTGTATCACAGTGTATTTTTAGTGGTTGTAAAATAATGAACTATAATAAGAATGGATGGTATTATAATAATGCAAATGATAAAAGTCCATCTTGGACAGGAGTAGAATTTTTAAATGATTTTTTATTAAGAAATAAATCAGTTGGACCATTTGCAAAACTTGCAAAAATAGAAGAATTAGAAATAGGAGATATTATACAACTATCATTTAATGGGGAAACATTTGGGCATAGTTTAATGATAGTAGAAAAATTAAAAAATCATTTAGATAATATATTTGTTGCGACACATACATTTAACTCTTATGGTAGAAAAGTTTCTAGTTATGATTATATAAAAATACGTTTTTTACACATAGAAGGAATTAGAAAATGGTAAAAATTTATGTAAATATTTGGCAAGCCATATTTGACGAAACAACATAAAAGTGCTATAATAAAAGTTGTGGATTATTGCCACCAAAAGATAAAAAATAAGAGGCGTTGATTTAATGAAAAAGAATATAAAATTTAGTATAATAATGTGTGCTTATAATGTTGAGGAATATATAGAACGTGCAATAGAGAGTGTTTACAAACAAAATTATAGCGATTATGAACTTATTATAGTAAATGATGGTTCTACGGATAAAACTTTACAAAAAGTAAGACAAGCCAAAAAAGAATATAAAATGAAAAATATGATTATAGTTAACAATTTTAAAAATATAGGATTAGGCGGTTCAAGAAATATAGGGGTAAAAAAAGCTAACGGAGAATATATATTATATTTAGACAGTGATGATACATTATATGAAGATTCGACTTTAGATAAAATTAACGAACTAACTATAAAAGAATCACCAGAACTTATCTATATGGGAGTACAATATATAGGAGGAAGTAATAAGACATATATACCAAATGATGAAAATTCAACTAAAGAAGCAAGACTAGCATGTGATATGCATTTTGCAGTATCTAGTAAATGTTTTAAAAGAGAATTTTTAATAAACAATGATATTAAATTTTTGACTAATACTTATTACGAAGATATGGTTTATTCAATTAAGTCTACTATTTTAGCACAAAAAATTTCTTATGGAGAATTTATTTTTTATAACTATTATAGAAATAGAGATGGAAGTATAATGTCTACTCCATCAATAAAAAGATGTACAGATATGTATAAAATGTTAGAAAATGTAATGAAATTATATGAAATTACACCAGATGAGTACAAGCCATATTTAATGAGTTTTATTAGAAATGAAACAAGAAATACAATTGAAAAAATAGATATAATATTAAATTCAATAGAAAACGAAGTATTTTTAGAAACAATGCCAAAAAGAAATTATAAATTAGACTTTGGGAAATTAAATGGAATAAATGGAGAAATGAAACATGCAAACTAAAATATATTTAGTTAGGCACACTGAAACAATTGGAAATATAGAAAAAAAACTAACAGGAAGACAAGATTATGAGGTAACAGAAAATGGACTTCAAATGGTCAAAAAACTTACTAGTTATTTGAAAGATAATCCAATTAGTGCGATATATTCTAGTACATCTAATAGAACATTTGAAACTATTAAGGAAATAGCTGAAATTAAAGAATTAGAAATACAAAGAAAAGAAGAATTATGCGAGATGTATTTTGGAATATATGATGGTTGGAAATGGGAAGATGTAGATAAAATAAATCCATTAATACGTAAAAAACAAATAGAAACAAATGAAATTATGTGTATACCAGAGCAAGAAACAACAAAGCAAGTAGAAGAAAGAATGTATAAGGAAATAAAAAATATAGCAGAAGAAAATTTAGGGAAGACTATACTAATATGCTCACATGGAGTTGCAATAGAGGCATTTTTAAGAAAAATTATAGGAGAACAATTTAAAAATAAAAGAGAAGAATATAGTCAGCACAATTGCAGTGTTAATGTAATAGAATATGATAACAAAATAGAAAAATTTAGTATTAAATTGTTAAATTATATAGGATATTAAATTAGGAGGAAAATATAAAGTGATGAATAAATTTAATATAGCAAGTTCAAAAGAAACTATAGAAATGCTATATGATAATAATACATCTATTGCAAGATTTGGAGATGGGGAGTTATCTTATATACAAAAAAAGGGATTATATTTTCAAAATTATAATGCTGAACTAGCTAATAGACTAAATGAAGTATTAAATAGTAATATTCCAAATCTTCTCATAGGTTTGCCTATTGCTTTAAATAGAGAAAATTGCGAATTGTATGAAGGATATGCAAAAGAATATTGGATAGATTGGTTAGATAAGAACGAAGAAAAAATGTTACAAATGATTAATGAAAAAAACAAATATTATTCAGCTCAAATTTCAAGATTTTATTTGGATTATAAAGATAAAACATATGTTGGAGAATATGTTGAGATGTTAAAGAAAATTTGGGATAATAGAGATATAGTAATAATAGAAGGAGAAAAAAGTAGACTAGGAGTAGGAAATGATTTATTTAATAATGTTAAATCAATTAATAGAATACTTTGTCCGCCAGAAGATGCATTTTTTAAATATAATGAAATTTTAAATAAAGCTAAAGAAGTAAAAAAAGATAAATTAATCTTGTTAGCATTAGGACCAACAGCAACTGTACTTGCATACGACTTACATAAATTAGGATATAAAGCAGTAGATATTGGTCATGTTGATATAGAATATGAATGGTATTTAAGAAAAGCAAAAACAAAAATAAAAATTGATAATAAGTATATGGGAGAACAGGGGGTAATGGGAGCTGAAGCAGAAAGCAAGCAAGATAGATTAAATATAAAAGATGTACAAGACGAAAAATACGAAAAAGAGATTATAGAAAGAATAATTTAAATTAGATATATGAATATCAAAGCAAAACCTAAATTATTATCCTCATATTATTTAATAGTATGGGGTATTTTTAGTTAAAATTACAATGTATTACTTGTAATTTTAACTAAAAAAATGTAAAATAGATAAGAAAATAAAACAAAGAGGAATGTGTGAATATGTATTTGATAGTTGGACTAGGAAATCCAGAAAACGAATATGCAAGAACAAGACACAATATGGGATTTGATACAGTAAATATTATAGCAAACAAATATAAAATAGAAATGAATCGTACTAAATTCAATGCAATTTATGGAAGTGGTACTATTAATAATGAAAAAGTAGTTTTAGTAAAACCACAAACCTATATGAATTTATCAGGTACTGCAGTACGAGAATTTGTGAATTTCTATAAAATAGAAAAAGAAGAAATAATTATCATATATGATGATATGGATATTGAAATTGGAATGACGAAAATAAGAAAAAAAGGTGGACCAGGAAATCACAACGGAATGAAATCTGTTGTACAAGAACTAGGAACAGAAGAATTTCCTAGAGTTAGGATAGGGATTGGAACACCAGAGCATAAGAATGATGCTATAAACTATGTAATAGGACATATTCCGGATGAAGAATATGAAATATTGCAAACAGGAGTAAAAAAAGCAAGCCAAGCAATAGAAGAAATTATAAAAAATGGAATTGACATTGCAATGAATAGGTACAATTAAAAACAAATATATATACTAAATACAGAGAGTTACAATTCACATTATAATGCAGTAAATAGCGCGAAAGGCAATGGTTATATATTATTTTAAATACCGCGTAAGCAACCAACCGTAGCGAAGCGAATGGCGAATGGAGCAACCTACATATGAAAGTGTAAACGATAGGTTGCGACACCAAGGTATGAAAAAATAATATATAACCATTACCTTGGGAGCGGATTTTATAGTAGTAAATTGTAATAACAGAAAGGACATTGAATGAAAGAAATAATCATAAATATAGACAAAGAAAAAAATAAAACTATAATGCTAGTAGAAAATGGAAACCTAATAGAAAGATATGTAGAAAATAGCAGAATAAAAAGATTAGAAGGAAACATATATATAGGAAAAATTCAAAATGTATTACAAGGAATGCAAGCAGCATTTGTAGATATTGGAGAAGGAAAAAATACATTTATACATATAAAAGATATTTTGCCAAAACTAGATACAAAAACAAATAATCCTGAAGAAGTAATTGGAAAAAGCAATATAAAAGATATAGCAAAACCAGGTATGCCAATCTTAGTACAAGTAAAAAGAGATAGTACAAATAAAAAAGGAGCAAGAGTATCAACGCATATCAATTTACCAGGTAGATTCTGTGTATATATGCCAGATGCTGACTTTATTACTGTATCACAAAAAATAGAAAATCAAAAAGAAAGAGAAAGACTTGTACAGATAGTACAAAAAAATATACCTAAAAATGCAGGAATTATAATAAGAACATCTAGTATAGGAAAAAGTGAAGCAGAAATTGTAGAAGATATTAGAAATTTAGAGAAGCAGTGGAATAAAATAAAAGAAGTATCTAAAAATAGTCAAGAAACTGTACCAAGTTTAGTATACAAAAATTCAGGAATAGTTAAAAGAATACTAACTGATTTAATAGATCAAGATGTAGGAAAAATAGTAGTAAACAATAAAAAACAATATAATGAAATAGTAAGTATTGTAAAGGAAACAAAACAAAAAATAGAACTAGTCTTAAAAGAAGAAAGCCTATTAGATATGTACGATTTAGGAACACAGTTAGAGAGAATAGAGAACAGAAAAGTATGGCTAAAATGTGGTGGATTTATTACAATAGATAAAACAGAGGCTTTAACTGCTATTGATGTAAACTCAGGAAAATATATAGGTACTAAAAACTTAGAACAAACAGTATATATAGTAAATAAAGAAGCAAGTATAGAAATTGCTAAACAATTGAGATTAAGAGACATAGGCGGAATTATTATAATAGATTACATAGATATGAAAGAAAAAGAACACAAAGAAAAGATTATCGAAGTGCTAAGAGACAATTTAAAGAATGACCGTTCTAAAACACAAATAGTAGGATTTACAGAATTGAATCTACTAGAAATGACAAGAAAACATATGTGTAGCAATGACTAACTAAAGAAAAGGAGGGAGAATTTATGGATTTTACAATGATATTACCAATACTAATTGGAGTAGGAATTCTATTTATTGTACTAAAATTATTAGCATTACCAATGAAATTAATTATTAAATTAGTAATTAATGGATTAGTTGGAGGATTAATAATATTCGTAGTAAATTTAATTGGTGCAAACTTTGGATTTATGATAGATTTAAATTGGATAACAGCGCTAATTGTAGGTTTTTTAGGAGTTCCAGGAGTTGTAATAGTAGCAATATTACAATTTGTTTTATAAAAAAGATATTAGGAGTTATTCTCCTAATATCTTTTTTAATTCTTCATTTCTCTTAATTTTTTGTGTAGTAGTTTTAATCATAGGTTCATTTGTAACAATTATATTTCTTATATGTTTGTAAGCTGGCATTGTCTTATTAATTTCTTTTATTTCATTCCAAATTATATCTTTATATTCAGAAAGATCTTTATCTGGATAAGTTTGCTTCATATAATCGGTATTATAAACAATTTTTGCATTAATTTCTAAGTCGTCATTTACAGTAGGTTTTCCAAAAACCATATTTTCTACTACAAATGGAAGTCTTGCGATTAGTAATTCAAGTTCTTCTGGATAAATATTTTTACCATTTTTTAATACGATAACATTCTTTTTTCTTCCAGTTATAAATAAGTAACCTTTTTTATCATAATAGCCTAAATCTCCTGTGTGGAACCAACCATTAGTCAAGACCTCACGAGTAGCATCTTCATTATCGTAATATCCAAGCATAATGTTAGGTCCTTTTACCCAAATTTCTCCTATACCTTGTGAGTTTGGATTATCAATTCTAATTTCTACATCTGGTAAAGCAAATGCAACTGAACCAGGTTTTTGATATTTATCATTCTCTGCTGAAACAATAGGTGATGCTTCAGTTAGTCCATAACCATTTAAAAGTTCAATACCAACACTTTTTAAACCTTTAATTGTAGATTTATCCATTGGTGCAGCACCATAAATAACAAGTCTTAAATGACCGTCCTAATTCATCAATAATAGATTTAAAAAATTTTCTTCTTACATCAATTCCAAACAGTAATAGAAAATTAGAAATAGCAGTTAAAATAGCAAAAGGAATTTGTAAATGTTTATCCTTAATACCTTTTTTTATTTTTTTATACATAGCCTCTAAAATAAGAGGAACACATACAAAACCAGTTACTTTATATTCCTTTAGATTTTGTGAAACATAACGAAGTCCATCACAAAAAGCAATTGTAATACCAGAATAAAGACCATATAAAAAAGTAGTAGTAGATTCATATGTATGATGTAAAGGTAAAAAAGATAAAAATGTATCTTCTTTTGTTACTTTTGCAATGCAACCAGTTGAATAAATATTAGCACAAATATTAGCTTGTGATAACATTACAATTTTAGCCATAGAAGTAGTACCTGATGTGAAAAGCATGATACTCATTCCATTTTCGTTAATTTTTACATCATCATATTTTGTATCACCGTTTTTTATAAGTTCTTTTCCTTGTAACATAAGATTTGGCAAAGATAAAATAGAATCGTCTAAATTTTCTAAATCCATACAAATAAAATGTTTTAACTTACAATTTGAGTTAGATTTTATATCTTGAAAAAATTCTAAATATTTTTTATCAAAAATAACAGCTTCAGCTTCAGCACGAATAATAGAACTTTCAATTTCATTATCAGGTAAAGCTTTATCTAATGGAACAACTATCATACCGAGAAGTAGTAACACTAAGGTAACTAACACACCATTCATAACGATTTGGCGCAATAATTGCAACTCTTTTCCCAGATAAGCCTAAATTAATGAGACTTGTTCCTAAATTTTTTACATCCTCTTTTAGTTCCAGATAAGTATGAGTAATATATTCAATAGATTTAGGATTTAATTTATATGTAAATGCGACCTTATTAGAATATAAATTAGCAGAACGATTAAGCAGTTCTCTAAAATTTGCCACTTTATCAATTTCATATAATTTACTTTTGGATAATTCTTGCATAAAATTCCTCCTGTGAAGTATTATTAAAACTAATGTATATTGTATACTTATTTCCAAAAAATTACAACCCAAATTCTGAATAATATTATTTTTTTGATTAATGCTAAATCTAAGATTATTGTAACTAGCGTAAATATATTATTACATAGGAGCGAATTGCAAACAAGATAGTCTAAATATTTATAAAAAACACAAAGTACATTAAAAATATTGACGAATAATGAAAAAAGTTGTAATATAGATAATAGTTAAAATAAAAATAGAGTAAAAAATAAATTGTTAAGACCTAATAGACGGGAAGTTGTTATTAGGGCAAGGGAATACCGCATATTTATTTTTGCATTCCGCTGTTTTTTAGTAGAAGAGATATAATCTTCTTTCTTTTAAGTGTGCGGAATCGTTTTACTTAAAAGAAAGGGGATTTTTTTATTATGAAAAAAACAAAAAAAATAGTACTTGCAGGAATTTTTATTGCAATGATAGTAATTCTATCAAGATTTTTAGCTGTGAAACTACCAGGGTATAAAATTGGATTTTCTTATATACCAGCATATCTTGGGGGAATGTTATTAGGCCCAATATATAATGCAGTAATACTTGGACTTGCTGATCTTATAGGTTCTACATTATTCCCATTTGGTTCTTATTTTGTAGGGTATACAATAACATCACTAATAAATGGTACAATCTATGGACTTGTATTACACAAAATTTATAAAGAGGACTTATCAAATAAACAAATAATAATTAGATTAATATGTGCATCAGTAATAACTCAAATTTTAGTAAATGGAGTCTTAAACACATTTTGGATATCTATTACACAAGATAAAGCATTCTTCGTAATAGCAGGAGCTAGATTTATTAAAGAAATAATAATGGTACCAGTTCATATTATAACAATGTTTCCAATAATAAAGGTTATTAAACCAGCAGTTGATAAATTTTTAAGGGATGATAATGATTAATGATTAAGGTAAACAACGTAACTTTTAATTATAAAACGAATAAAGCTATAAATAATATTTCATTAGAAATAAATGAAGGAGAATTTGTTTCAATTATAGGCGTAAATGGTTCAGGAAAATCTAGCTTAATAAAGCTAATTTCTGGACTAGTTATGCCTAAAAGTGGAGATGTAACAATAGATGAGATTTCTACTAAAGATAAAAAAGAAATAAAAAATATTAGAAGAAAAGTAGGAGTTGTATTTCAAAATCCTGAAAATCAATTAGTATTTTCAGGTATCGAAGATGATATGAAATTTATGCTTGAAAACTTTGATTTTAGTAAAGATGAAATAGATAAAAGAATAGCAGAAGCACTAGATGTAATGCGGAATGCTTGAATATAGAAATTCCGATATTTATGCACTTTCAATGGGACAAAAACAAAGAATAGCAGTTGCAGAAATGCTTGCTCTAAGGCCTAAATATTTAGTTTTAGATGAACCTACTGCAATGCTAGACCCAGTAAGTAAAAAGAAATTAATAGAAACAATAAAGAAATTAAAAAATGAATATGGAATTACTATAATCTATATAACCAATGTAATACAAGAAATATTAAGTGCAGATAGGATAATAGCTATTAATAAAGGAGAAATTGCTTTTGAATGTACTCCTAATACTATTATAGAAAACATAGAGAAATTTAAAAATATTGGATTAGAAATTCCAGAAGTAGTTAAATTAATTGATGAGTTAAATAAAAAAGGAATAAATGTAAGTAAAGATAATTTTGATATTGATAATATTATAAATGAAATAGCGGGGAGAGTATAATGTTAAATTATATAGAAGGAAAATCTATAATACATAAATTAAATAGTACAGTAAAACTTATTTTTCTAATAGCTATTTCTGTATATATATTTACTGTAAAAGATTATTTTACTTTAAATATAGTTTTGCTAGTATCAATAGCTATGTTACTTTTATCAAGAATAAAGTTAATAAATTATATAAAAGCAATAGTAAATTCAATATATTTTGTAGTAATAACATTTGTAATAAACCTATTGTTTTCTGATGTTATATATTCATTTATGATATCTTATAGAATATTTATAATGATAATATTTACTTTAGTACTAACACTTACAACAAAACCAATGGACATAGTATATGGTATAACAAATTTATTATATCCATTAAAAATATTTGGTGTAAATACAAAAGATATGAGTTTAATGGTAGGAATAGGAATAAGTTTTATGCCAATACTTAAAAATGAATATATACAGGTAAAACAAGCACAAATGGCAAAAGGATACTATCCAACAATTAAAAACATAAAAAAATACAGTCTTTGTATATTTGTACCATATTTAACAAGTTGCTTCAAAAGAGTAGATGAAATGAGTATAGCATTACAAGCAAAAGGGTATGATAATTAGAAAATGAGAAGGAAAGAATAATGAATAAAGAATTTAAGTTTAAATCGTGTACAGGAAAAGATGTGTATGCGAGAGTGTGGAATAATGATAATGTAAAAGAATATAAGGCTGTTATTCAGCTTGTTCATGGTATGCAAGAACATATTGGAAGATATGATGATTTTGCAAATGTTCTTGCAAAATGTGGTTATATTGTAGTTGGACATGACCACTTAGGGCATGGCAATACTGTAGAGAATGAAGAGGATTTTGGATATTTTGCAGATAATAATGGGTGGGATAAACTTGTAGAAGATATCCATATACTTCAAAATAAAATGAAAAATAAGTATCCAGAACTTCCATATATAATAATGGGACATAGTATGGGATCATTATTAGTTAGGTCATATTTAACAAAATATAAAGATGATATAAAAGGTGCTATAATTTCAGGAACAAGTGGTCAAAAAACTGGGCTACTTGCAGGTATGTTACTTACAAAACTTGTTATGCTATTTAAAGGAAAAAGATATAAAAGTGAATTATTAGAATACTTAGTAACAGGTTCGTTTAATAAAAAATTTAAACCAAGTAGAACAAAAGCAGATTGGACAACAAGTGATTATAAACAAGTTGATAAATTTGTGAAGGATCCTAAATGTGGTAAAAATTTTACTGCAATAGCTTATTATGACTTACTAAAAGGAACATATTATTTATCAAAACAAAAGAATATAAATAAAACTTTAAATGTACCAATTCTAATATTTTCAGGAGATAAAGATCCAGTAGGAGAAAATTCTAAAGGAGTTATTCGTGTTTATAATATGCTAAATAATGCAGGCCTTGATGATGTAAAGATTCGCTTATTTAAAGATGGAAGACACGAGATGTTAAACGAAATTAATAAAGATGAAGTGTATTATTTTATATTAGATTGGTTAAAGAATAATGTAAAGTAGAAAATAGGTAAGCGTTAGTATATTTATACTAATGCTTATTTTTATGGAGAAATATAAAAATTTCACATATTAGTAACAATTGTAAAAATAATATTATACAATAATTTCATTATTCTACTGTTGACATATGTAAAAATAATAAATATAATAGAATTATATTTAAAATCAATAACAACTTAGAGCAATACAAAAAGTAAGTTTTATAAATCTTTATATAATCCAATAAAATAAGTAAAATTAAATATGAAAGGAAATATGCCTATGGATGAATTAAAATTAGTAGAAGATGAAGTGGTGCCTATTTACGAAAAAGATGGCGGAGAAAAATTAATTAATGCGAGAGAATTATTTGTTTTTTTAAGAGGAGAAGAAACAAAAACGAAATATGCTGACTGGATAAAGAAAAGAATTGAAAAATATAAATTTATTGAAAATAGAGATTTTATTAAGGTTCGTAATTTTACGAAGGTTGGAAATTTAGAAAGACCTCAAATAGACTATTATTTAACAATAGATACTCGGAAAAGAAATATCTATGATAGAGAATAATGAAAATGGAAGAAGAATAAGACAATACTTTATAGAAGTTGAAAAAAGATATAAAAAAATAGTAGAAACACCAACTAATATATTTGACTTTATATCAAGTAATATATCAAAAAAACAGCAAAAATGGTATAAAAGGCGAAATTAAAGAACAGGGATATAAAATAGATAATATTTGTTATAAAATAACAATAAAAAACAAATAAGTCACAAGCCATAATTAGATCTCATAAAATAGTAATAGGAGGTTTATTATGGCTAAAATAATAGTATATAACAATGATACAGATAGAATGGAAACGTATTATAGGGGACTTTCTGAAAGTATGCCATATAATACAAATAGAACACTAACTGTAAAAGAATTTAGAGGATCAAGTAATAGTAATACACTTTGGACTACTAAAAGAACAATGACATCTTGGAATACTCAAAGATTTATATTTGGAACTAGTATTCCAGTTGGATATGCTTTTAAAAGACCATGGGAAGGTGGACATGGTAATCAGTCACAACATTATGCAGGAACAGCTTTTGATGTTGGACAAATGTGGACTAATCAAAAAAGAGCAAGCTTACGATATAGTGCAGAAAATTCTGGCTTGTGGAGCTATGTTGAACCAGTTAGCATATCACCTACTTGGGTACATTTTGATAGAAGACAAAGTCCACCAGCATGTTCTTCAGGAGGATATCCAACATTAAAACAAGGAAGCTTAAGTGTGTATGTTCTAATTGCTCAAGATGATTTAAATACTTTAGGATATGGAACAGGAGGACTTGATGGAATATTTGGTAATCAAACTCGTATAGCAGTAAGAAATTACCAAGCAAGTAGAGGATTAAGTGTAGATGGAATAATAGGTTGTAATACATGGAGATCACTACAAGAAAATGTAGTAGGAACAGGTAGAACTTCTACTACTATTGATTAAAAAATTAATAATTTTAGAGGCAGGCGGATCTAGTCTGCCATTTCTTAAGTTTTAAATCAATAGAATAAATTAAACAAAAATGAACAACATAGTTTTTGAGGTGAATGAAATGTTTAAACCAAAAGCTATATATTGTGAAAAGGATATTGAAAATTATGTGCTGGGGAGAGAATTATTAGAAAAGTATAGTGATGTTCCAAGAATTACTATTGAAAACCATAACAACATTGAAGAAATGAGAAAAAAGCAAAACGTAGAATTTCCAGATATGAAAAGAAATTTAATAATTGGAACAAGAAAAACTCATAAATTTGTAGAAAACCATAAAACATCAGATTTCTTAGTTCCATACACTTCATCACGGATGTACTGCTATGTGTATGTATTGTTATTTAGTATGTAATTATAATAAATGTGCGTATTTAAGACTTTTTGTAAATAGAGAAGAAATGCTAGATAAGATAATAAAAACAGCTGAAAAAGCTGATAAAAATCTTACTTTTGAAATAGGAAGTAATAGTGACCTTGTATTAGAAAATACTATTACAAGTAACTTAGTATGGACAATTGAAAATTTTGCAAATACAAATAAAGGGACACTAACTTTTCCAACAAAATTTGATATGGTAAATGATATTTTACCATTAAATCATAATGGTAAAATAGTAATAAGAATGAGTGTAAACCCTGAAGAAATAATAAATAAGGTTGAATTTGGAACGTCTAGACTAAAAAATAGAGTAGAAGCTATTAATAAGCTTGGAGAAGCGGGATATAAGTTAGGAATTTTAATTGCACCAGTAATATTAGTAGAAAATTGGAAGAGTTTATATTCCGATTTAATAAAATACTTATATGAGAATTTAAGCGAAAAAGTAAAAAAAACAGTATTTTTTGAAATAATATTTATGACTTATAGCTATGTTCATAGAGCTATAAACACTGAAGCTTTCCCAAATGCAATAGATTTATTTAATAAAGAATTAATGACAGGAAGAGGAAAGGGAAAGTATATGTACAAGGACTATATAAGAGAAGAAGGAGAAAAATTTTTAAGAGAAGAAATGATGAAATATTTTAAGAATAATGATATAATGTATGTCGTATAAAATAAGTAAGAAAGGAGATATGAATATAAAAATATTCATATAAGAAAAATATGAAAGATATTATAGTTACAGATTCAGTAAAATATATTGGAGCAGACGACAAAACAATAGATTTATTTGAAAGTCAATATGTAGTACCAAATGGTATTTCATACAATTCTTATCTTATAAGGGACGAAAAAAATGTAGTAATGGATACAATAGATAGAAGAAAAACAGATGAATGGATAAAAAAACTAGAAGAAGAACTACAAGGAGAAAAAGTAGATTACTTAGTAGTATCACATATGGAACCAGACCATGCTTTCAATATAGGGTTACTTGCAGGTAAATATCCTGAAATGAAGATAGTAGGAAATGAAAAAACATTTACATTTATAAATCAATTTTTCGATATAGAAAACTTAGAAGAAAGAAAAGTAGTAGTTAAAGAAGCGGACACATTAAATATAGGTAAACATACATTACAATTTTTTATGGCGCCAATGGTACATTGGCCAGAAGTAATGGTAACATATGAACAAACTGAAAAAATATTGTTTTCAGCAGATGGATTTGGAAAATTTGGAGCACTTGATGTAGAGGAAGAATGGTTAGAAGAAGCACGTAGATATTATTTTAATATAGTAGGAAAGTATGGAGCGCCAGTACAAAGCTTACTAAAGAAAGCATCAAGTTTAGATATAAAAATGATATGTCCATTACACGGACCAATCTTAAAAGAAAATTTAGGATATTATATAGAAAAATATAATATTTGGAGTAGTTATATACCAGAAGATGATGGGGTGTTTATAGCATATGCATCGATTTATGGAAATACTAGACAAGCAGTAGAATATATTGCAAAAATTTTAGAAGAAAAAGGTGCAAAAAAAGTAGTGTTAGCAGATCTTACAAGAGACGATATGGCAGAAGCAATAGAAAAAGCATTTCGTTATGATAAAGTCATATTTGCAGCTTCAAGCTATAATGCAGGAGTATTTCCACCAATGCAAGAATTATTACACGCTTTACAAGGAAAAAATTATCAAAATCGTAAAGTAGGAATAATAGAAAATGGAAGCTGGGCACCAAGTGCTGGAAAATGTATGAAAAATATATTAGAGCAAATGAAAGATTTAAAAATTTGCGAACCACTTGTAACAATAAAATCAAAAATGAATGATACATCTAAAAAAGACTTAGAAAATTTAGCAAATGTAATTTTAGAAAAATAAATATATATTAATTAAGATATATGTAGATAGGGAAGTGAGAAAATGATGAAAGAAAAGAATTGTATAGTAGTGTTTGGAGGTTCATTTAATCCACCACATAATTCTCACTTTTCAATTGCTGAACAAGTTTTAAATCAATATGAAGAAGTGGAAAAAGTAGTTTTTATTCCTGTAAATAAGAAATATGAAAAAGACGGATTAGAAGAAAATAAACATAGATATAATATGTTAAAATTAGTAATAGAGAAAAACAGTGATTTTATACTATCTGATATTGATATGAATGGAGAACGTTCTCTATATACAATAGAAACGTTAATAGAAACAGAAAAACAATTTCCTAATAAAGAGATATGGTTTTTAATAGGAAGTGATAACTTAAAAGAACTTCATACATGGAAAAAAGCAGAGGAATTACTTTCTAAATATAAAATTCTTGTAATGGAAAGAAATGAAGATATAATAGAAGATATAATAAATAAAAGTGAACTATTAAAAATGTATAAAGAAAATATAAGTAAGCTAGATGAAAAAATAAAAAGTAATATTAGTTCAAGCTATATACGTTCACAAATAAAGAAACAAAAGAATATAAGATATGTACTACCAGATGAGATATGTGAATATATAAATGAAAATAAATTATATATGTAATGGAAGGGATTATATGATAAAAGACATACAAAAAGAAGTAGATGAAATTACCAAATGGATAAAAGCATATGTAGAAGAAACAAAAGCAGAAGGTGTTGTTGTTGGGAATAGTGGAGGTAAAGATTCTGCGACAGTAATCGCATTAATGGAAAAAGCATTAGGAAAAGACAAAATTATAACAGTAGCAATGCCATGCAACAGTATAAATGCTGATATAGAAGATGCAAAATTAGTATCAGATACATTTGATGTACCATTATTAAAAGTTGATTTAACACGGAACATATAATACTTTAGAAAGGGAAATAGATAAAGTAGTAGTACCAAAAGAAGAATGGAGAGCAAGAGAAGCTAAAGTAAATGCAAAACCACGATTAAGAATGACAACTTTATACTATATAGCACAAAATTTGAATTATTTAGTAGCTGGAACAGGAAATAAATGTGAAAGAGTAGTAGGGTATACAACAAAATGGGGAGATAGTGCAAGTGATTTTAATCCAATAGGAGAGTTTACAGTAGAAGAAGTATTACAAATAGGAAAACACCTAGGAGTACCAGAGAAAATAATTAATAAAGCACCTAATGATGGATTAGGTGGACAAACTGATGAAGAAAAAATGGGAGTAACATATGCACAAATAGCAGAATATTTAGAAACAGGAAAAACAGAAGAAAGAGCATTAGAAATAATAAAGAAAAAAGAAAAATTATCTGAACATAAAAGAAATCCAATACCAATATATAAGAGGTTGTAAAATGCTACAACCTCTTATATATTAGTATTTTATTGTTTAATATTATTTAACATATCGTGTTTTAAATTCCAAAGATTTTCTGATAAATCTACATAGTATTCATGTGGATTTTCTAATCTCTTAATTTCATCCCACATTGTATCTAATTCTGTTTTTGCATATTGTGCAATTTCTTTTAAACAAGGTGTTTTATATATTAGTTTCCCATTTTCAAAAATTTGCTCTTGAAGAGGTCGTACAACATAGTTTGTAAGAGTTTTCTTTTTCCAAGGGTCTTGAGGATCAAATATTGTATAACTATCATTTGGAATTACTTCGTCATATAAAGTAATAACATCAGCTAAAGCCTTATTATTATCCTTATCATAAAAACGATAAACTTTTTTGAAACTGGGATTAGTTACCTTTATAGAATTTTCGCTTATTTTAATTTTTGGTCTAATAACGTTATCTTCCTCAATTGCTACTAATTTGTAAACACCACCAAACACGGGCTCACTTTTAGCGGTAATTAAATTTTCACCAACTCCAAAACTATCTATCTTTGCTCCTTGCTTTAATAAAGAAGTAATTAAATACTCGTCTAAAGAATTTGTAGCACAAATTTTGCAATCTGGGTAACCATTTTCATCTAATATTTTTCTTACTTTCTTAGAAAGATAAGCTAAATCTCCACTATCTAATCTTACAGCTTTTGGTCTAATTCCGAGTGGCCTTAAAACATCATCAAAAACTTTAATGGCATTAGGCAAACCACTTTCAATAGTGTTATAAGTATCTATTAAAAGAGTGCAATCATTAGGATATAATTCAGCATAGGTTTTGAAAGCTTCATATTCACTATCAAAACTTTGAACCCAACTATGTGCCATAGTTCCGCTTGAGTGAACATCAAATTCTTTAGCAGAAAGAGTACAAGAAGTACCAACAGCTCCACCTATAATAGAAGCTCTAGCACCAAAAACAGCAGCATTAATTCCATGTGCACGTCTTGCTCCAAATTCCATAATAGGAATATTTTTGGCAGCGTTTACAATTCTACAGGTTTTAGTTGCAATTAAACTTTGATGATTAATAGTAAGTAAAAGCATTGTTTCTAATATTTGTGCTTCAACTAATGGAGCTCTAACTGTAATTAAAGGTTCATTAGGAAATACAATAGTACCTTCTGGTATCGCCCATATATCACCTGTAAATTTAAAATCTTTTAAATAATTTAAGAAATCTTCTGAGAATTTATTTTGTTTTCTTAAATAATCAATATCTTCATTATCAAATTTTAAATTTTTGATATAATCAATAACTTGTTCTAATCCAGCTACTATAACATAGCCTCCATTATCAGGTATTTTCCTAAAAAATACATCAAAATATGCAATCTTATTATTCATATTTTTTACAAAGAATCCATTTGACATTGTAAATTCATAAAAATCTGCAACTAATTCCAATTTATTATTCATAAAAATCCCTCTCTAATCTAAAAAGATTGATCAAATTATAATAGCATTATAATTTAGCTAATATGTTTTGTCAATACAGTATAAATAGAGGATTATTAAAAAAGAAAAGTTCTAATACAACCCATATATGAATACAATGTACAAAACAGCGTATTCAGTATAAGGGGGGTCTTTTTTGGGTAAGGTGTACATAGAAGAGCGTGCAGTAAATTTAGCACATTATATAATAGATAGTGGAGATACAGTAAGAGGAGCAGCTAAAAAGTTTGGAATTAGTAAAAGTACAGTACACAAAGATGTATCTGAAAGATTACAAAAGATAAACCCTATTCTTGCAATAGAAGTAAGAAAAATACTAGATGAAAACAAAGCAGAAAGACACATTAGAGGAGGAATGGCAACCAAGTTAAAGTATAGCCATGAAAAAGAACATTTTGTAGGATAAATGTTAGTTTTTAAAGTTAGTAACTAAGAAAAAAACCAACTCATTTTTTTGAGTTGGTTTTCTTCTTAGTTATTAAAGTTATTTCTTTGTTGTTTTCTAGCTTTTCTACAAGCTGGACATCTTTGTGGTTCGTTTGTAAATCCTTTTTCAGCATAAAATTGTTGTTCACCAGCTGTAAAAACAAATTCAGCACCACAATCTTTACATACTAAAGTTTTGTCTTGTAATTCTTCCATTTTTATAGGACCTCCTTCTTAGATATTTGAAATTAACCAGTTTTTTGACACATTGAACCATTCTAAAAAGAAGGAAATAGTCTGAAATTAATTAAAATCATAGTCTTTTTAAAGACCATAAATAACTATAACATAAAAATGTAGGATATACAAGTGAAATGATAAAAAAACTTTATTTACAGAGAGGTTGCATAAATATACAAAAAATGGTAAAATATAAGTAGTTATGTAAATGGAGGGATTCTATGATAATATATAAAGATAAATTAAGTATTGAATTAGAAGAAAATATTGATGTTTTAAAGGAACAAATAAAACAATTAAGAAATCTAAAAAAAGCAGTTATATCATCACCAGTATATAATTTATTAGATGGAAAGACTCAGATGATATATAAGAAAATAGATATTGAAGTAAGGTCTAGATTAGATCATACAAAGAATGTATCAAAAATAGCTAAAAGAATAATAGGTAGAATTTATGATTTGTGTTCTATTGAAGCAATCTCTAAGACAGAAATATACAAATTAAATAAGCAAAAAGCTGAGTTGGAGGCAGAAATTGTAGCATTAGCACATGATTTAGGACATACACCATTTGGACATAATGGGGAAGCGGCGCTTAACGAATTTATGCAATCTATTACAGATGAAGAAGCAATAACCAAAATAATACAAGATAGGGTGAAATATTTTGGCGTAGAATATGAAGAACAACAAGGACATACAGAAGGATTTAAAGGAAAGTTAAGTTTTGAGCATAATGAACAAAGTGCTATGGAATTTTGGAAAATAGTTGAACAAAATCCAGGAGCATTTGATAAAATTAATACTAAAAGAATGATAACTGGAATTCTAGCACATAGCATTAGTAGGGTTCCAGAAGTTCCTAATGATTTAATATCACAAATAGTAAGACAAACTGATAAGATAGAATATAGAAATAAAGATTATGATGAAATTAGAAACTATATAGTATTTAAAGAAGGCGAAGAAGACTTACAAGCTTATGATAAAAAAACTTCTGGAGAAAGAATTAACGAAATAGTTGAAGATTTGGCAAATGAAGCAGTTCGAAAAGGAAGAATTGATGATGATAATGAAGCATTAAAGAAATGTAAGCGATTAAGAAAAAAATATGAGAATATTGTTTATTTTATAGGCGAAGATGGAAAAAGAGGATTACTAACAGGAGATAATAAAGAAAGACAACAACTAATATATAAGAGGTTGTTAGAATATTATTATAGAAATCCAGAAAAGATTCCTACTAAATCACTTTCATATACTTATCCAATAAAATCAGAAAATGAAAACAAAAGAGTATTATCATTTGATTTAACTAAATGTGAGGAGGACACTCTAATTCAACAAGTAATAAATTATATAAATACATTTACAAATAAAAAATGTTATGAAACATATATGAGATTAATTAGAGAAAGAACAGTTAAGGGCATAGGATATGGCATTGATCCAATTACAGAACATGAGATAGAAGAACGTAAACAAGGTGAGATAGCACAACAAATTGCAAAATTACGTGCAAAGGATATATATAAAGGAATAGAAACACATACAGATCAAGAATATTTAGCTATATTACATTCAAAGTATAGAAGGTTTGTAGAAAATGACTTAACGGATGAAGCAAGAGCTGCTATTGAAAGAAATAGAGTAGTACATAAAAAAGAAAATGAAGAAGACAGAATGTTATTATCTAGTATGCAAGAAGCAGATGCTAAAAGATTTGACTTAGAAAAAGTAAAAGAAAAATATAGACAAGCTCAAGAACAAGGGGAACAAGAAGAAAAATAAGTATAGAAGAAATTCTATACTTATTTTTTTGTCACCAAAATCTAAAATTCGACATAATATGTAGAGAGCAACTTTAAATTTAGAGGTGATGCTTATGTATAAAATAAGAAAAGGTGATATTGTTGGTCGAATTTCTTATGGGAAAGATATACTATTTACTGTAGAAAATATAGTAAAACATAGAGATGGAAAAAAAGTTGCAATATTAAAAGGACTGATTCTTCGTATCGAAGCAGATGCAGATATAGAAGATTTAGAAGTAATAGAAAAAAAACAAGTACGAAATCATATGAGAAATTTAGAAAATAAGTGTGAGGATAAAATAAAAAGATGTTCAAAAAGAAATATAAAAAATGAGGAAATAGAAGATAGAATTTTTCTCGGGAGAAACGAAGATAAGAAAAATGGAAAGATATTGCATTTAGATGGAGATAAACGTTACTCAGATAAATCTATGAAGTATTATAGAAAACTTGGATTAGAAGCAATTGTAAGAAATATACCAGAAAATAGACAAGAATATGTAGTAATGGATTTATTAAATAGATATAACCCAGATATACTGGTAATAACAGGTCATGATGGAATGATAAAAAATGGAACAGGATATAATGATATATATAATTATAGAAATTCAAAATATTTTATAAATACTGTAAGAGAAGCAAAAAGATGGGTAAATAAAACAGGAAAAGATTTAGTAATATTTGCAGGTGCTTGCCAAAGTTATTATGAGGCACTAGTAGCATCAGGAGCGAACTTTGCATCTTCACCTGCAAGAGTATTAATTGATTTTTTAGATCCATTAGTAGTTGCAGAAAAAGTAGCAACAACAGAGGACTATAAATATATTACAATAAATGATATTGCAGATGAATTAAGAGATGGAACTAAAGGAATAAATGGAATAGGAGCACGTGGAAAAAGAATTACGACAATAAGAAAAGAAGAATAATGAAAAAGGTAGATAGTATAATAATGTAGGGGCAGTACCCGTGTCCACTAATTTATTCAAAGAAGGAGCTAAAATAATAAATTTAATTGTATAGAAATAAATAAAAAATGAAAGACACAGGGACTGCTACTATAACATAAAAAACGAAACATTAATGTAACATCAATGTAATATAAATGTAACATAAACGCAAAATACTTGAAATCTAAGCAAAAACAAGTAATTACACAAGAGTCTCTTTTTTGACATTTTACTGCACAAATGATATAATCACAACATAATAATGAAGTGGGTGATAAAATGATTTACAGAGATGATATCACAAATTTAAAAACAGACATTACAGAAAACATAGGACAAAAAATAATGGTAAAAGGAACATTAGGAAGAAGTAAATATTTTGAGAAAGAAGCCACAATAGAAAAAGCATATCCTAACTTATTTATAGTTAAATATGATGAAAATGATAGAAATGTTACATATAGTTATACTGATGTATTAACAAGAACAGTGGAAGTGAGCCTATTTGATGGTGAAAATTTTAATCCAATTGTACCACCACCAGTAGAAACAAAAAAACAAAAAAATTTATAATTAGAAAAAATCTAGTTTTGCTAGATTTTTTCTAATTATGTTAAATTTAATATTGCAAAGCAATTTTTCTTTGTAATGTTTATTTTAAAAAAATTCCTACTATTTAGGAATTTTTTTTTGTCCTCTTAATATACATTACTATAAACTAAATAAAAAAAGAGGAGGAATTAACAATGCAAGTAGATGTGACAAAGGAGAAATTTGTATTAAATAAAATTGTAGGACAAAAAAGCGAAACAGTTGTAGTAGAAGGTGATATGATAGTACCAGATGTAAAGCCTGATATATTAAACACAATAAATACAACAGGAAATGTATGTATATATAAAAAAGAAGTATTAGATGGAAAAATAAAAATTGATGGTGATGTAAATGTATATGTAATTTATCTTGCAGACAATCAAGATGAAGCTATAAGAAGCTTAAATACCAATATTGATTTTAGCCAAGTTTTAGACTTTGATGGTTGCACTGGAGATATGAGCTTAGATGAGAATGTAACAATTAAATCTATAGAATGTAAAATTTTAAATGGAAGAAAAATCAATGTTAAAGCAACATTACAATTTGAAATGAGTGTTTATTCAAATGAGGATGTAGATATCATAAGACAAATTAATAATATACAAGATGTGCAAGTTTTAGAATCTAATCTAAATGTTAACTCGTTAGTAGGAGAAGGGTGTTCAAAAACAAATGCAAAGGATACTATAGTAATAGACAATATTGATAATCTTGCAGAAATATTGAAAGTAGATTTATCTATAGTGAATAAGGATATAAAAATAAGTTATAACAAAGTATTAGGTAAAGCTGATATTTTAGTTAAAATGATGTATCTTACAGAAGATAACAGAATTAAAGTAGTAGAAAATAGAATTCCTGTAATGGGATTTGTAGATATTGAAAACATAGATGATTCTAATATATGTGATATGAAATACAAACTAAAAAATATGCTTGTAAAGCCAAATTCGGTAGAAGAACATTCAATATATGTAGAAATAGAAGTGGAACTTTATGCAAGAGTATATGAGAATAAGGATGTAAATGTTATTGAAGATTTATATAGTCCAAGTGAATGTTTAGGATTTAACCAAAGATGCGTAAATACAATGTCAAATAAATGTGAAGTAAAAGAAATGTGTAACATAAGAGAAAGAGTTATGGTACCAGAAATAAATGGAAATGAGATATATGATGTAGATGTAAGACCAGTTATATTAAATAGAAATATTACTAAATCTAGAGTAATGTATGAAGGAGAACTTGAACTAAACTTTATTTTTGCATCTAGCAATACTTTAGGAATTCAAGTAAAACAAATGAAATTACCATTTAACTTTAATGTGGATTCTGCGGAAATATCTCAAAATATGAGTATAGATACAGCGATAGAAATAGTAAATCAAGACTTTGTTGTTGGGGCAGATGGTCAAATAGAAACTAAAGTCGATTTAGAATTTAAATTAAGTATGTCAAATACTATAAAAATAAATATTATAGATGAGGTTAATATTGATGAAACAAGAGATAGACAAATTTATAGTATGGTAATATATTTTGTAAAACCAGGAGACACATTATGGGGAATTGCTAAAAAGTTTAGAAGCACAGTTGCAGATATAGCAAGAGTAAATAATATTGAAGATGTAAATAAAATTTATCCCGGACAACAATTATTTATTCCTAAATATGTATACACAAGGAAAGAAGAAATTGCATAACATATACCATAAAGGAATGATTTAGATATGGATATGATATATTCTAGAAAGAGAATAAAATTACCTAAGGTGGTATACAAAAAAATTCAAATTCCAAAAATGAAGAATGATAAGAATAAAAAAGTAATGAAATTCATTACAATTCTAAGTATAGCCATAGTAACCTTTACTATGGCTATTCATAGTATAACACCAATTTTTGAAACACTTTGTAAAGATAAAGCAAAGAGCATAGCAACTATTATTTGTAATGAGGAGTCTACTAAAGTAATAAATAATTATAAATATGAAGATTTAGTTACAATATATAAGGATTCAAATGATAATATAAGTATGATAAAATCTAATATTGTTCCAATTAACCTTATAATATCAGACGTAGCAGAGAAGGTTCAAAAAAGACTTAATGAAGTAGAACAAGAACAAATTGGAATACGACTTGGAAGTTTTACTGGAACCAAGATATTTTCTGGAAGGGGACCTATAGTTAATGTTACACTTTCTACAGTAGGGAATGTCGAAACAGATTTAAGGAGTGAGTTTAAATCTGCAGGAATAAACCAAACAATACATAGAATTTATTTACAAGTAGATTGTAAAGTAAACATATTAACTCCATATACTACATTTGAACAGGGCATATCAAACCAAGTATTAATTGCTGAAAACATTATTGTAGGAAGGATTCCAGATTCATATTATAATTTAGAAGGATTAGAAAAGAGTAATGCAGTTGATGTAATTGAATAATTTTAACAATTCCCAAAAATCTATTGCTATTTTTCCACATATGTAATATAATTGTAATGAATTTGTAAAAATAGGGAAATAATATAATAGATATAGCTAGAAAGGAACGATATATATGTTTGGTTTTGGGCAAGATATAGGAATAGATTTGGGTACTGCAACAGTTATAGCATACGTAAAAGGAAAAGGAATAGTACTAAGAGAACCATCTGTTGTTGCAATTGATAATAATACTAAAGAGGTATTAGCAGTTGGACAAGAAGCAAGAAGGATGCTTGGTAGAACGCCAGGAAATATTGTTGCAACAAGACCATTAAAAGATGGTGTTATTTCTGATTATACTGTAACAGAAAAGATGCTTAAACATTTTATTAATAAAGTATGTGGTAAATTTATATTTGCTCCAAGAATTATGATTTGTATTCCTTCACAAGTAACAGAAGTAGAAAAGAAGGCTGTTATTGATGCTGCATCTCAAGCAGGAGCAAGAAAAGTATATTTAATAGAAGAACCAATTGCGGCAGCTATTGGTGCTGGTATTGATATATCAAGACCTTGTGGAAATATGATTGTAGATATAGGTGGAGGAACTACAGACGTAGCTGTTATTTCTCTTGGAGGTTCTGTTGTAAGTACTTCACTTAAAGTAGCAGGAGATAAATTTGATGAATACATTGTAAAATATATAAAGAAAAAACATAATGTTATGATTGGAGAAAGAACGGCAGAAGATTTAAAGGTAAATATTGGTTGTGTATATCCTAAAATTCAAGATATGGAAATGGATATTAGAGGAAGAGATTTAATTACAGGTCTTCCTAAAACAATAACAATCCATTCAAGCGAAATGATGGAAGCATTAACAGAGCCAGCAATGATGATTGTTGATGCTGTTCATTCAGTATTAGAAAAAACACCACCAGAACTTGCTGCAGATATAAGTGATAAAGGAATTTATATGACTGGTGGAGGATGTTTAGTTGATGGACTAGATAAACTTTTACAAGAAAAAACAGGAATAAATGTTATGATAGCACAAGATAGTGTATCTTGTGTTGCACTAGGAACGGGAAAAGCACTAGACAATTTAGATTCGTTAGAAGGAAAAACAAGATTATAATTAAAAGTTAAAAAATGTAAATGGAGGTAGGGGTTGTATGATATGCAACCCTTTGAAATTATAAATTCTTAATAAAGAAAGGTAGCAATAATATGGAAAATAGAAAAGTAGCATTTTACACATTGCGGTTGTAAGGTTAATCAATATGAAACAAATGCAATGAGGCAAAAATTTATAGAAAATGGATATGAAGCAGTAGACTATGAAGAAAAAGCAGATATATATGTTATAAATACGTGTACAGTAACAAATATGTCTGATAGAAAATCAAGACAAATTATAAGAAGAGTTAAAGATAATAACGAGTCTGCGATATTAGTTGTTACAGGTTGTTATGCACAAGTCGCTAAAGATGAGTTAGATAAAATAGAAGATATTGATATTGTACTTGGAAATAGTGAGAAAAAAGATATTGTTAAATATATAGAAGATTTTACAAAGAAAAATAAAAAAGAAGACATAGTAGCAGATATAATGAAAGAAAAATGTGCTATCGAATTTGAAGTAGCAGCATATACAGAAAAAACAAGAGCCGTTATAAAAGTTCAAGATGGATGTGACAGATTTTGCTCATACTGTATAATACCATATGCACGAGGAAGAGTTAGAAGTAGGAGTATAAAAGATGTAGTAGATGAAATAACAGAAATTTCAAAACAAGGTATTAAAGAAGTTGTTATAACAGGAATACATATTGCGTCATATGGAAAAGACTTTAAGGAAGATATTGGTTTAATAGATTTGTTAAAAGAAATAAATAAGATAGAAGGAATAAAAAGGATTCGTTTAGGTTCTATAGAACCAACAATAATAGATGAAAAGTTTATTAAAGAACTAGTGAGTTTAGAAAAAATATGTGATCATTTTCATTTATCTTTACAAAGTGGATGTGACGAAACTTTAAAAAGAATGAATAGAAGATATACAACTAAAGAATTTGAAAATGCTACAAACTTAATTAAAGAAAATTATCCAAATGTAGCTTTAACAACTGATATTATAGTAGGTTTTCCAGGAGAATCAAAAAAGGAATTTCTAGATACTTATCAATACTTAGATAAAATAGATTTTTATAAAATGCATATATTTAAATATTCACCAAGAAAAGGAACAAAAGCAGCTGTTATGGAAAATCAAATAGACGGTAATTTAAAAGAATTAAGAAGTAATAAATTAATTGAGCTATCTAACCAAAAAGAGCTAGAACATAACAAAAAATATATTAAGAAAGAAGTATTTGTGCTATTAGAAGAAAGAGAAGGTGAATTTATAAAAGGACATACTACAAATTATATCAATGTATATGTCAAAACTAATAAAGAAGGAATAGAAAACGAAATAGTAAATGTAAAGATTAATGATATCTATAAAGATGGATTAACAGGAGAAATAGAAAACGTGTAACAAAATCGTAACAACTCTGTAACCAATATTTAACAATAAAAATCGTATAAACTATTGATAAATTCGATAGTATATAGTATAAATATACTAACAAATGAATAAAACGAAAGAGGAGGACGAACAAAATGAGTGAAAAAATATTTGGTGGAGTAGAAACAGAGGTTGTGGCAAATTCTAACTTACCAGCAAAAGTAGGAGTATGGCCAAAAGTTAAAGCATTTTTATTTCAAGAAATAAAAGTTGAATTAACCCCTGCACAACAAAAATTTGAAGATGATTTAAATGACTTTTTACATATAGAATTAACTTGGCAAGATTTTAAAGATTTCTTATTCCAAGATATAACATTTGGTAAAAAGAATAAAAACAAGTAAGAGTATAAAATACCAGTTACTAAAAAGTAACTGGTATTTTTTTGGCTAATCACTTGACAGTTTACAATAATACATATAAAATAAAAGAGTAGGTTTAATATATTATAAAGATTAAGAAATAGATATATTATTATCGAACATTGAAAAATAAATAGAAGAAAGAGGTGTATGATTATGGAAATTATAATCATTATCGCCACTATTCTAATCTCAGCTGTTGTTTTTATACCTGTTGGTGTATTAATTAGAAAAAGAATAGCTGAATCTAAAATCGAAGGTGCAGAAACTGAAGCAAAGAAAATATTAGAACTTGCAAATAAAGAAGCAGAGAATATTAAAAAAGAAGAAATTTTTAAAGCAAAAGAACAAATTATGCAAGAAAGACAAGTTTTAGAACAAGAGATTAGAGAAAGAAGAGGCGAAGTACAAAAACAAGAATCAAGAATTATGCAGAAGGAAGAAAATCTAGATAGAAAGGAAGAAGCTTTAGAACATAAGGAAAGGGATTTTGATAAACGTGATAAAGAAATACAAGATAAAGAAGAAGAATTAAATGAATTAAAACAAAAAGAATTAGAAGAACTTCAAAAAATTTCAGGATTTACTAGTGAAGAAGCGAAGAGAATATTACTTGATGAGACTGCAAAAACAATAAAAAATGAAACAGCAGCTATAATTAGAGAAGAAGAACAAAAGGCTAAAGAAGAATCAGTAAAAAAGGCAAGAGAACTTTTAACATATGCTGTTCAAAAATGTGCAGCTGATCATACTTCAGAAACTACCGTATCAATAGTAAACCTTCCAAATGATGATATGAAAGGAAGAATTATAGGTAGAGAAGGAAGAAATATTAAAGCATTAGAAACCTTAACAGGAATAGACCTTATAATAGATGATACACCAGAAGCTGTGATTTTATCAGGATTTGACCCATTAAGAAGAGAAGTTGCAAAAATAGCACTTGAAAAATTAATTGAAGATGGAAGAATTCATCCTGCAAAAATTGAAGAAATGGTTGAAAAAGCAAAAGAAGAAGTTGAAGCAACCATTAAAGCAGAGGGAGAAAGAGCAACACTAGAAGCAGGAGTAATAGGACTTCATCCAGATTTAGTTAAATTAATAGGCAAATTAAAATACAGAACAAGTTATGGACAAAATGTATTAAATCACTCAATAGAGGTTGCAAACCTTGCAAGAATTATGGCAGATGAATTAGGTCTTGATGCAAAAAGAGCAAGAAGAGCTGGTTTATTACATGATATAGGAAAAGCATTAGATCATGATATGGAGGGAACTCATGTTGAAATTGGTGTAGATGTATTGAAGAAATATAAAGAAAATCCATTAGTAATAAATGCAGTAGAAGCACACCATGGAGATGTTGAAGCTCAAACTTTAGAGGCTGTACTTGTACAAGCAGCAGATGCAATAAGTGCATCTCGTCCAGGAGCAAGAAAAGAAACTCTAGAAGCATACATAAAGAGATTAGAGCAACTTGAAGAAATAGCAGATTCTTTTGAAGGAGTAGATAAATCATTTGCAATACAAGCAGGACGTGAAGTAAGAATTATTGTAAAACCAGAAAAAGTATCTGATGCAGAGATGACAATTATGGCAAGAGATATAGCAAAACGTGTAGAAGACGAAATGGATTATCCAGGACAAATTAAAGTAAATGTTATAAGAGAATCAAGAGTAATAACATACGCAAAATAAAAAGAAAGACCAGTGCACAGCACTGGTCTTTTTGAAGCTTAAAGAGTAAATACATCCTTATTGCAGAAGAGTGTGAGAGAATGGTCTACAACACTATTGTCATGGTAGTTCATATGCTTCCACAGTAGTACCATTTCGCTTAAAGGCATTTTCTTTGCGCCTATCCCATTAGGATTCAAGAAAGAACCGTCAAGGAACTGGCAATACTCGGAATTATTCCGAGAAATGATAACCCTTGATCTGATATCATCTTCTTTTTCAACTATGAAAGAGTATGAATAGCTGCGGATGTTTTTGCCTTTCGTTTTCTTCATTATTTTTTCCTCCTATTTTCATTGAAACAAGATATAAAAAAACTACTTAATAATATTATACCATAAAAATTAACATAAATCAAATATAATGAAAAATATTTCAATTTATAAAAATATAGTGTATAATAGGAAGAGATAAAATAGGAAGGAAGATGTGTTTTGAAAATTTTAGCAGTTGGAGATATAGTAGGAGAAAGTGGACTAAAGAAAGCAAAAGAAATAATACCTAATTTGAAAAAGGAAAAACAAATAGATTTTATTGTGGCGAATGGAGAAAATTCAGCAGGAGGTATGGGAATTACCGAAAAATTATTTAAAGAGATGTTGGCTATGGGTGTAGATGTAGTTACAATGGGAAATCATACTTGGGGCAAAAAGGATATTTTTAATTTTATAGATCATCCACAATTGATAAGACCTGCAAACTATCCTAAAGGTGTTCAAGGTAAAGGATATACTATAAGAGAATGTAAAGGAAAAAGAATTGCTACAATAAATTTAATTGGTAGAACTGATATGAATGTGTTATCAGAAAATCCATTTGTAATGATAAATGATATTTTAAAAGAATTAGAAGGTAAAGCAGATTGTATAATAGTAGATTTTCATGCAGAAGCAACAGCAGAAAAAATTGCTATGGGTTATTATTTAGATGGAAGAGTAAGTATTGTATTTGGAACACATACTCATGTACAAACAGCTGATTATCAAATATTAGAAAATGGAACAGGCTATATTACAGACATAGGTATGACTGGACCTAAGAAATCTGTTATAGGAATGGATGTTAGTGCATCTATAAAAAGATTTGAAACTACTTTACCAGAAAAATATAAATTGGCAGAAGGAAATTGTGTCCTAAATGGGTGTATTTTTGAACTTGATGATAGTACTTGTCGAGTAAAGAAAATAGAACTGTTAAATATGTAGAAAAATGGCGAAAAAACACGACAAAAACTTCTTGTTTTTTATAAAAAACACTAGACAACGAAACTAAAATATAATATAAATATACATGTTCAAAATGAAACAAAAAATTATATTTTAGGAGGCAGAAACAATGGAAGTTTTAAAAATCTCATCAAAATCAAATCCAAATTCAGTAGCAGGAGCAATTGCAGGTTTGGTAAAAGAAAATGAAAGAGCAGAAATGCAAGCAATAGGAGCAGGAGCATTAAATCAAGCTATAAAAGCAGTAGCTATTGCAAGAGGATTTGTAGCACCAACAGGAGTTGATCTGGTTTGCGTGCCAGCATTTGCGGAGGTTCAAGTAGAAGGTGAAGATAGAACAGGAATTAAAATAGTAGTAGAATCACGTGCTTAAAATATGTGATATTATAAATAAATTGAAAATGAGTTGCACTTAAAAAAGTGCAACTCATTTTTATATAAAGAATATTACTATTATAAGATAATAATTTTGTTTACACTACTTTTAACAAGATATGGTAGCTATTTAAAAAAGTAGATAGCTTATAGGTTTACAATAGATATGTCACACCTAATATAGGAAATAAAAATAGGAAAT